>JBOFLR010000560.1:0-6515 GCA_051657965.1 Dermatophilaceae bacterium | reverse complement strand
CGGCATGTACGGGTTCTCCAGCGGCGTCGACGCCCCTGGGCCCTCCGCCGCCGCAGCGGTGCGGTTGCTCTTCGGGGCACCCGCCTCCGCGGCGGGGTCGGGCAACGGTATTGACTCGTCGAGGTCGACGGCGAGCACCTTGGCGGCGCCGCTGACCCGTTCGACCCGGGCGGTCGGCACGCTCGCGCGCACGTACCCGACGCGGTCGTTTCGGGTGACGACCTTGCCACCAGCGGCCTTCACGGCATCCGCGACGCCTTCGGTGGCGCCGCGCTCGGCCGCGATGAGCATGGTCACCCGGCTGGCACGCTTGTCGCGCGCCTTCTCGAGCAGCTCGCGGTCGTGCTGACCGAGCCGGTCGGCGCGGGCGGCCTTCACCGGGTCGGTCGCGGATGCCGCCCGCGGGCTCTGCGGGAGCTGCTTCGGGTCGGGAGTCGCGGCCGACGCGCTGGTCGCCGCGGTCGCGGTGGCGAGCGCGGCGATCGCCACGGCGGCGAGCGACGCGCGCGCCGCCCGTCGAGGTACCACAGGAGTCATGGAGAGATCCCCTTGTTGTCGAGGAGTGAGACGCCGGGTGTCGCCCGGGCGAATGCGGGTCAGTGGATCACGCAGCACCCGCCTGGTGGAACCCCTCGGACACACGAATCGTTGTTTTTACCCTCCCTTTACCTTGCCCGCGGTTCTCCGCCCGAGTCGGCGGTCGGTCGCGGACTCGCCGTCCGGCTCCCGCGGCGACCGTCATCCGGCCCCGGAGCCGTCCGGATGACGTGGAGCCGGCGGTGGTCAGCTCCAGGCCCGGGTCTCCCAGCGCCAGCGCTCGTCGCGGGCGAACTCGCCGAACGTCCGCGCCGGCCGGCCGAGCAGCGGGGGCAGGTCGCCGGTGACCGGCTCGTTGCGGCCCAGACGCGTGAGCAGGTACACGCCGGTCATGAACGCGACCATGTCCCAGGAGACGCCGCGGGCGCGCAACCGCCTCCAGAACCGCAGGAACGACGGGTCGGCGTAGCGCACCGGTCGTTCGAGCGCCTCGGTGAGCAGCCGCGCCACCTCGGTGAAGCCCAGCTTCTCGGGGCCGGTGAGGGCGTAGCCGACATCGCGGTGCCGATCCGGACGCGTCAGGGCGTCGAAGGCGACCTCGGCGGCATCCCTGGCGTCGAGGAAGGTGATCCGTCCGCGGCCGGCGGGGATGAAGACCTCGCCGCGATCGGCGATGTCGACGCCGTGTGTGGACACCGCGCGGAACAGGTTCTGCATGAAGTACGAGCACCGCAGGATGGTGTGCGTGACGGGGGCGGCCTCGATCGCCCGCTCGACGCGATGGTGCGGGATCAGCCGCCTCGTGTCCCCTCCGAACACCGACAGGTACACCACGTGCTCGCAGCCGGCGTCGACGGCGGCCCGGAGGAACGGCAGCATGCGCCGGTCGACGGCGCGTGGGGTCGGCAGGGGGAACAGCAGGAACAGCCGGGAGACGCCGTCGAGGGCCGGGCCCCAGGTCGAGCGGTCGTCGTAGTCGACGCGCACGGCATCCTCGCTCGGACGGTGTGCCGCGACCCGGTGCTCGACGCCACGTCGGGCCAGCAGCCGCACGAGCTCGGCTCCGACATTGCCCGTCGGCCCGGTCACCACGATCATGAGACCGAGTCTGCCCGGCGGCCCGACGCGCCGAGACCGCAGCCCCGACGCCAGGCGGACGGCGGGCGTCCGATCACCGGCCGCGACGCGGTTCTCGGGCGGACGTCGGCGGTCTCGATCGCCGGCAGGACGTCGAGACCGAACCGTCAGACGATGGCGGCGGCGGCCTCGCGGCGGGAGTCGCCGGCCGCCTCGAGCCGGCCGTCCTCGCGGCGGTAGGCCGCGCCGACCCCGCCGAAGTACATCGAGGGTCCGGCGTGCTCGTTGCAGCGAACTCCGCTGTCGGACAGGGCCTCGGCGATGGCCGGATCGGCCTCGTACTCGGCCACCACGTCGTCGCCGTCGACCCGCACGTGCAGTCGAGGCGCGTCGACCGCACCCTGGAGGTCGGCATCGTGCAGACACCCTGCACCGAGCACCTGCATCAGCGCCGTCGTGATGCGGTCCGCTCCGGGCGACCCCACCGCGATCACGCGCCCGTCATCCGTACGCCCGGTGGTCGGTGCCATGTTCGAGGCGAGCCGCGTGCCGGGCCGCAACCGGTGCAGCCCGAGCCGGTTCAGCTCGTGCTCGCCGAGGGCGTTGTTGAGCAGCAACCCGGTGCCGGGCACGGTGACGCCCGCGCCGTAGCCGGCCGACATCGTCACGGCACAGGCGAGTCCGTCGTCGTCGACCGCCGACACGTGCGCGGTGCTCGCGCTGACCGACAGCCCGGCGAGCCCCTGCTGCTCCGCCGCGTGCAGCAGCCGGCGCCCCGCCACCTCGAGGTCGGGTGCGACGTCGTGCACGTGATGCCGGTAGCGCAGCACCGACAGCTGCACCTCGAGCACGTCACGCCACCCCCAGTCGCCACGCCGGGCCAGCTCGCCGAGGAGCACCGCGAGCACCGGGCCACCGATGGCCGGCGGCGGGTTGAACGCGAGGTCCCAGGCACCGAGCCGACGCCGTACCGGGACGCGAACCGCCGGGGCGTAGGCGGCCAGGTCGGATGACGTGACCAGCCCACCGTGCCGGGCCATGTCGGCCGCCATCGCCGCGCCGACCTCACCGGTGGTGAGCACCGACGCGCCGTCGCGGCCCACAAGGTCGAGCACGTCGCCGAGGGCCGGGTTGGTGCTCACGTCGCCGCGACGGAGCGGTGCGCCGTCGGCTCGGGTCACCAGCCGCCACGCCTCGACGTCGGCTCCGAACACCGGGCCCGCCACGTGGTGCAGGTACCGCGCCGAGGCACCACCCACCGGATACCCGCCACGGCACGCCCGCGCGGTGGGCGCGACCACATCGGCCCAGGAGGCGGCACCCCACCGGCCGACCGCCAGCTCGCAGGCGGCGACCGCGCCCGGGGTGGCCACCGAGCCGTGACCGACGTCCATGGTGACGCCCCCGGCGTAGTCGGTGAGCACCCGTCGCACGCCCCGCCCGAAGGCGTCCGGGCCGAGCCCGCGGCCGGGCATCTCGACGTTGCCGTCGACCACGGCCGGCTCGGCGCCGGCGGGCCACACGCTGACGAAGGCGCCGCCGCCGAGCGACACGATGCCGGGCTCGGTCGCCATCGCCGCGAGCGCAGCCGCCACCGCGGTGTCGACCGCGTTACCCCCCGACCGGGCCACCTCGGCACCCGCCGCCAGCGACACCGGGCCGGTCGCTGCGAGTGCCACCCGTCCCATGCGGCGTCATCCTGCCACCGGATGCCGGAGGCGGGCCGAGGCCGAGGTGCCCGGGGCCCGGTAGCGTTGGGCGCCATGACCCCTCCCCCCCTCGGCATCGTCGCCGGGACGGGTTTCTACGACCTGGAGGCGCTCGAGCAGCGCCACGACGACACCGTCGACACGGCGTACGGCCCGGCTCGCGTCATCCGCGGCGACTGGCACGGCATCCCCGTGGTGTTCCTCACCCGCCACGGTCCCGGCCATGCCGTCCCGCCCCACCTCGTCGACCACCGGTCCAACATCCGGGCCCTCGCCGACCTCGGCGTACGCGACGTCGTCGGCGTCAACGTCACCGGCGGTATCGATCCCGGCCTGCGTCCCGGCGACCTGCTCTGTCTCGACGACTTCCTCGACCTCACGCGCGGGGTTCCGGTGACGTTCCACGACGGCACCGGGCCGCAGGGGGTGGTGCACACCGACATGCTCGCGCCGTACGACGCCGGGCTGCGCCGCGAGCTGCTCGCCGCCGCCGCCGCTGCGGGGCGCCCGATGCGCGACGGCGGCGTCTACGCATGCTTCACGGGGCCTCGGTTCGAGACCCGGGCCGAGATCCGGCTGGCCCGGCTGGCCGGCGCCGATGTCGCCGGGATGACCGGGGTGCCCGAGGTGGTGCTCGCCGTCGAGGCCGGGCTCCGGTACGCCGCGATGTCGCTGGTGGTGAACCCGGCGTCGGGGGTCGGCGGCACGGGTCCGATCAGCGTGGCCGAGATCGAGGCCGTGCTCGCCACCAGTCGCGGGCACGTGCTCGCCGTGCTCGACGCGCTGGTCCGCGCGCGTGCCAGGTCCACCGAGCCCGTGGGGCAGGCGTCCGAGTCCGCCGAAACCGTCGGGCAGACGGCCGGGTCGCTCCACCCCGCGGGGCAGACACCGTGAGCCGGGTCGTCATCCGGGACGCCCGGTACGTCGTCACCGTCGACGAGCACGACACGGTGCTCGAGCACGCCACGGTCATCGTCGACGACGGCGTCATCACCGCCGTCGGCGAGCCGGACACCGCCGAGGCCAGCACGCAGGGAAGCGCCCCCCGTGGGTCGTTCGGGGGGAGCACGGGGGGCGAAGCCCCCCGTGTGATCGACGCGCGCAGCACGCTGCTCATGCCGGGTCTGGTCAACCTGCACACGCACCTGCCGATGACGCTGCTGCGCGGGCTGGCCGAGGATGTCGACCTCCAGGGCTTCCTGCGCCGGGTGTGGGCGGCCGAGGCCGCGGTGATGGACGCCGACACCGTCGAGCTCGGCGCCACCCTCGGGGCGCTGGAGTCGCTGCTCGGCGGGTGCACCACCCAGCTCGACATGTACTTCCACGACGAGGCCACCCATCGCGGGGCGGTGGCGGCGGGCAGCCGGCACGTCACCGGCCCGGTGTTCTTCGACGGACCGGGCCCTGACGGGCTCGAGTGGGCCGCACGTCTGGAGCAGCTGCGCACCTGGCCCGACACGCTCGCCGCCATCGGTGGCCCCGAGGTGCCGCTGGCGGCGATGCCGCACGCCACCTACACCAACTCGCCCGAACACCTGACCGAGGTCGCCGGCGTGCTGCGCGAGGCTGTCGCCTCGTCGGGTCGCCGCGGCCTGCTGTGTACCCACGTCTCCGAGAACGCCGCCGAGAACGCCGACGTCGAGCAGCGCCGGCGGATGACGCCCGCGGCCGTGCTCGACAAGGCCGGCTGGCTGTCCGGCGACCTCCCCGTGGTGGCGGCGCACGGCGTACATCTCACGGCGGACGACCTCGGCCGGCTGTCCGCGGCGGGAGCGGCCGTGGCCCACTGCCCGGGCTCCAACCTCAAGCTCGCCAGTGGTGCGATGCATTGGGAGACATTGCGCGACAACGGCATCCGGCTCGGCATCGGCACCGACGGGTGTTCCACGAGCAACGACCTCGACATGTGGCAGGCCATGCGCCAGGCCGCCCTTCTCGCGCGACTCACCAGCGGCCGCCCGGATGCCGTGAGCGCTCGCGAGGTGCTGCGGGCCGCCACCGTCGAGGGAGCGCGGGCTCTCGGCATCGGCGACGTCATCGGGTCCGTCGAGGTGGGCAAGCGGGCCGACCTGCTGCTGCTCGACCTCGACCGCCCCCACCTCACCCCGGTGCACGACGTGCCCGCGCTGCTCGTGTTCGCCGCCGGGCGCGCCGACGTCAGAGACGTGCTCGTCGACGGCGAGGTCGTGGTGCGCGACGGCGTGAGCACCCGCATCGACACCCCGGCCCTTCTCGACCACTGCCGCGAACGCAGCGGGGCCGCACGCACGGCGGCGGAGGCATCATGAGCTGGCCCACCGACGAGACCGCCGAGCAGATCATCGCCCGGCTGAAGATGGCGCCCATCCCCGGCGAGGGCGCGTGGTTCGTCGCCGGCCCGCGCACCCAGGGGCTGAGCGCCGTGCAGGTGCTGCTCACCGACCGGCCCGACGGGTTCTCGGCCATCCACCGCCTGCGTGTCGACGAGGGCTGGCAGTGGCTGGCCGGCGCGCCGGTGGCGCTGCTCCGGCTGCGCCCCAACGGCAGTGCTGTGCTGAACTACGTCAACGCCTCGAACGCCCAGTTCCTCGTGCGCGCCGGCACCTGGATGGGCGCCGGCCCGCTCGGCGAGTGGTCGCTACTGTCCTGTTGGTGCGCACCGGCATTCCGCCCCGAGCACCTCGAGCTGGGCGACCGGGACACCCTGGTGGCGCAGTACCCCGACTACGCCACCGAGATCGCCGCGCTGATCCGCGACGTTCCCGCTGGGACGAAACGGTGACGCTCCGGCCGGGGTACCGCACGACGCGCTCGTCCTCGCCGTCGGGCGTGGCGGGCTGAGCCGGTGGTCGCGCTCGTCACCGGGGCGAGCGGGGGCCTCGGACGTGCGGTCGCGGTGGCGCTGGCCGGCGCCAGGCACGACGTCGCGGTGCACTACCGCGACGACGAGGCGGGTGCCCGAGTCACCGTCGAGCAGGCCGAGGCGGCCGGATGCCGTGCGGTCGCCCTCCACGCCGACCTCGCCGTCGGCAGGTCATCCGAGCTGGATGCCGCGTGCGCCGACCTGCTCGACCGGTGTGCGTCATCCGCTGGTGCTCCTGACGTCGTCGTGCTGAACGCGTTCCCGCAGAGCCACATTCGCTGGGACGACCTCGACGCCGCCGCTTGGGACGACATGCTCGTCGGCGGGCTCCGGCCCACCGCCGTCCTGCT
>JBOFLR010000559.1:0-2122 GCA_051657965.1 Dermatophilaceae bacterium | reverse complement strand
TGCCCGGCATGCTCATGGCCGCGGCCCGGCTCGACCTCGCCGCGGTGTTCCTCTACGCCGGCTCGATCCTGCCGGGCATCGCGAAGCTGTCCGACGGCAGCGAGCGGCAGGTGACGATCATCGACGCCTTCGAGGCGGTCGGCGCCTGCTCGCGCGGGCTGATGAGCCGCGCCGACGTCGACGCCATCGAGCGCGCGATCTGCCCCGGCGAAGGCGCGTGCGGCGGCATGTACACCGCCAACACCATGGCCTCGGTGGCCGAGGCGCTCGGGATGTCGCTGCCCGGCTCGGCCGCGCCGCCGGCCACCGACCGCCGCCGCGACGGCTACGCCCGCAAGTCCGGCGAGGCGGTGGTCGAGCTGCTCCGCCGCGGGATCACCGCGCGCGACATCATGACCAGGCCGGCCTTCGAGAACGCGATCGCCGTGGTCATGGCGTTCGGCGGCTCGACCAACGCGGTGCTGCACCTGCTGGCCATCGCGCACGAGGCCGACGTCGAGCTCACCATCGACGACTTCGCCAGGGTCGGGGCGCGGGTCCCGCACCTCGCCGACGTCAAGCCGTTCGGGTCCTACGTGATGACCGACGTCGACCGCGTCGGTGGCGTGCCGGTGGTGATGCGAACCCTGCTCGATGCCGGTCTGCTGCACGGCGACTGCCTCACCGTCACCGGCCGCACGATGGCCGAGAACCTCGCCGACATCGCCCCGCCCGACGTCGACGGCACGGTGCTCCGGGCGCTCTCGAGCCCGATCCACCGCACCGGCGGCATCACCATCCTCACCGGGTCGCTCGCGCCGGAGGGCGCCGTCGTGAAGTCCGCCGGCTTCGACTCCGAGGTGTTCGAGGGCACCGCCCGGGTGTTCGACGGCGAGCGCGACGCGATGGCCGCCGTCGAGGACGGCACCCTCACCGCGGGTGACGTGGTCGTCATCCGGTACGAGGGCCCGAAGGGCGGCCCGGGGATGCGCGAGATGCTCGCGGTGACCGGGGCGATCAAGGGCGCGGGGCTCGGCAAGGACGTGCTGCTGCTCACCGACGGCCGGTTCTCGGGCGGCACCACCGGGCTGTGCGTCGGGCACGTGGCTCCCGAGGCCGTGGACGACGGGCCGATCGCGTTCGTGCGCGATGGCGACCGTATCCGCCTCGACGTCGCGGCCGGGCGCCTCGACCTGCTCGTCGCGGATGACGAGTTGGCCCGCCGCCGCGCCGCAGGCGTCGAGCACCCGGCGCCCAAGTACACCCGTGGGGTGCTCGCGAAGTACCGCCGCCTCGTCGGCAGCGCCAGCAAGGGCGCCGTCTGCGACTAATGGGGCTTACCGATCCGGTCAGGTTCTGGCAGGTTCGGCGCTGAGGCCCTGTAGCAGGGGCGCTGCGGGACGAGCAGCGGGAGCACGAGACGCCCGCGACCACGGCGAGGAACACCACGGTCGCCTCGGTGCTCATGCCGCCCTCCGGTGCCGGGACGCCCGGAGGCCGTCGAACGCCGGTCGGGCGGATGAGGCATCGTGGATTCCGGATCATGGGACCGGCCGTTCCGCCGGTTGACACCGGTGCTGCAGCAGGCGAGAGTTTGCTCCGTGGCTTCGGTCCTCGTACTTCGCCCGCGCGCCTGACATCCGTCGTCAGGCGCGCACCCTCCGTCGTCCCACTCGGGACGGGAGGGTTTTTTTGTGCACGGACCACGCCCGCACCTCGAGAGGAATACGGTGACGACAGTGAGTGAGACCCGCCCGGCCCCGGCACCCGTCCATGCCGCGCCCAGCCCGGCCGAGCTGGCCCGCCAGGCCCGCGCCAAGGCGCCGGTCGAGGTGACCGGGGCGCAGAGCCTGGTGCTCTCGCTCGAGGCGCTCGGCGTCGACACCGTGTTCGGCATCCCCGGGGGCGCGATCCTGCCGGCCTACGACCCCCTGCTCGACTCCGTCGCGGTGCGGCACATCCTGGTGCGGCACGAGCAGGGCGCCGGACACGCCGCGGAGGGATATGCGGCGGCCACCGGGAAGGTCGGCGTCTGCATGGCCACGTCGGGCCCGGGTGCCACCAACCTCGTCACCCCGCTCGCCGACGCCTACATGGACTCCGTGCCCATCGTCGCCATCACCGGCCAGGTGAGCTCGAAGGC
>JBOFLR010000558.1:0-8460 GCA_051657965.1 Dermatophilaceae bacterium | reverse complement strand
GCGTGGACGACGTCGTGGTGGAGCGCGTGCTGCGGGCGGTGGAGCAGGTGCCGCGGGGGCGGGTCGTCGCCTACGGCGACATCGCGGCTCTGGTCGGCGTGGGGCCGCGCCTCGTGGGCCGGGTGATGAGCACCTACGGGTCGAACGTCACCTGGTGGCGGGTCACCCAGGCCGGCGGAGATCTCCCGGCCGAACTCCTGGACGAGGCCCGCGAGCGCTGGGCCGCCGAGGGGATCCTGCTCAAGCCGAGCGGCCGCGGCTGCCGCATCGGCGAGTACCGCGCCGACCTGGGCCGGCTCGCCGACGCCTACGAACGAGCCACCGCCGACCTGAGGTGACCACGGTGTCTCGGCCGAGACACCCGAGCGGATGACGGTCGCCCGAGCGGATGACGGTCGCCGGTACGACCGACGGTGCGGCATCCGGCCGGGGTGCGGCATCCGGCCGGGGTGCGGCATCCGGCGGTCTGGCCGGTGTGGCCTGCTCAGCCGCGGCGCCAGTCGACCAGCACCCGGGCCAGCTCCGGCCCGGCATCCTCCTGCACGAAGTGCCCGGCCCCGGCGATCGTCGTGTGCGGCTGACCCGCGGCGCCCGGGATCCGGGCCCGGAAGACGCGGTCCGTGCCGGCGGTGATCGGGTCGCCGTCGCTGAAGGCGCACAGGAACGGCAGGTCGAGCTCGCCGAGCACCGACCAGGCCCGCACGTTGTCGCTCGCCCCGGGTGCGTCCGGCGACTGGGGCACCAGCCCGGGCAGCGCGCGCGGCCCGGCCTTGTGCTCGACGGTCGGGAACGGCGCGTCGTAGGCGGCGACCACCTCGGGCGGCGGCGGTGTGGCGCACCCGCCGGCCACGAGCCGGCCCACCGGCAGGTCGGGGGTGGCCTGCACGAACGCGTGGAACCGCTGCCACTCCTCGCCCATCGGCCGGCTGCCGTCGGGTAGAGCGGTGTTCGACGCGCAGATCGCCGCGAACCGCTCCGGCTGCTCCGCCACCAGGCGCAGACCGAACAGCCCGCCCCAGTCCTGGCAGAACAGGGTGACGTCGGCGAGGTCGAGGCCGTCGAAGAGCGCCGACCGCAGCCATTCGACGTGCCCGGCATAGGTGTGGGCCGTGTCGTCTACCGGCTTGTCCGACCGGCCGAACCCGATGAGGTCGGGCGCCACGACCCGCAGCCCGGCGTCGAGCAGTGCCGGCGCCATGGTGCGGTAGAGGTAGGACCAGGTCGGCTCGCCGTGCAGCAGCAGCACGACCGGCGCGTCGCGCGGGCCTTCGTCGACCACCGCCATGCGCAGTCCGTCGCCGGTCGGCACCACCGTCGGCGCGGGAAGGGCCGCAGGCAGGCCCGCGAAGCGCGACTCGTCGGTCTGCAGCACGTCCTGGGTCGCCACCCGCACCGTTATAGCCCCTCGACCTGTGCGCCGCACCTTCGACAGGCTCGACCCCCGACCGTCCGACCCGGCGTGGAGCGGGTGACGATGGAGTCATGACCGCACGTCATCCACGCTCTTGCTCGACACGAGGCGGCCCGGTGATGCCGCGCCGCCGTCGCCTCGGCGCGGTCGCCGTCCTGGTCGGCCTCGCCGGTGCGGTCGCGCTGGCCGGCTGCTCCGAGGGGGACGACAGCACCGGTGAGATCCCGGCCGCGGGCCCGTCGGCGTCATCCGGCACGGCGTCATCCGGCACGGCGTCGCCCGGCGGCACGTCGGCGGGCGGCACGCCGACCTCGGCGCCACGCAGCACCGTCGTGCCACGGCTCGCGGTCGAGACGGTCACCGGCGGCCTCGAGCACGGCTGGGACGTCGGGTTCCTGCCCGACGGGCGCGCCCTCGTCACCGAGCGACCGGCGCGGATCTCGCTGGTCTCGGGGCTTCGCGAGGGTGCTCGGCGCACCACGGTGGAGGCCGACCTCGACGACGTGTTCGTCGAGGGCGAGGGCGGCCTGATGGGCATGGTCGTGCACCCCGACTTCGCCACCTCGCGCGCGTTCACCACCTGCCAGACGTCCCAGCGCGGCGGTGAGCCGGTCGACGTGCGCCTGGTCACCTGGCGGCTGTCGGATGACGCCCGCTCGGCCACCCGAGTGCGTACCCTGCTCTCCGGCCTGCCGATCTCGACCGGTCGCCACTCCGGGTGCCGGCCCGAGATCGGCGCCGACGGTGCGCTGCTGGTCGGCACGGGCGACGTCGCGCGCGGCGACATCCCGCAGGACCTCACCAGTCTCGGCGGCAAGGTGCTGCGCCTCGACCTGCGCACCGGTCGACCGTTGCCCGACAACCCGTACGCGGATGCCGAGAACGCCCGCCAGCGCTACGTGCTGAGCTTCGGCCACCGCAACATCCAGGGCGTGGCGGTGCAGCCGGGCACCGGCGCGGTGTACACGGCCGAGCACGGCCCCGACCGGAACGACGAGGTCAACGTCATCCGGCCGGGTGGCAACTACGGGTGGGACCCGTCGCAGGGCGGCACCGTCGACGGCTACGACGAGAGCGTGCCGATGACCGACCGCGACCGCTTCCCCGATGCGGTGCCGGCCGTGTGGCAGAGCGGTGACACCACCCAGGCACTCTGTGGCGCGGAGTTCCTCCAGGGTGCGCAGTGGGGCGCGCTCGACGGTGCGCTGGTGGTGACCGCGCTGAAGGGCGCGAAGCTGCTGGCGCTCTCGCTCGACGGCAGCGGGCGGCTCGCGGAGGTGTCGATCCCCGAGGAGACGAACGGCCCGTTCGGGAGGCTGCGGGCCGCGCGCCTCGGGCCCGACGGCGCGCTCTACGTGACCACCACCAACGGGGATGACGACCGCCTCCTCCGCGTCACTCCTCGCACCTGAGCCAGCGCTGTCGCCAGTACCTTCGCTGAGCCGCCGCACCCCCTGGACCTTCGGGGCCGTCCGTCGAGCGAGCCCGCCGAGGGGATGCCGTCGAGCCACCCGTGCAGCGCGGTCACCTCGTGCAGGTCGGTGACCCCCTGGTGCTCGCGGCGGCCGCGCCGGGCCACCCCTCGGGTTCGGATGCCTGGTACCAGCACCCGGGCCGACGGGAACGGAATCATCGGTCATGAGGTCTGAGCAACGACGGGCCCGGTCACCGAGGTCCGGCCCCGACTCCGTCCGGCGCTCGGCCGGACCGACGTCTGACCGTTGTTCCACCGCTTGGTCCTGTACGCCCGGCCGCTCCCTTGCTAGCGTCGCGCGTCGTGTCTCGAGTGAAACGATTCGTCCGCGCACCCTTCGCCGTCGTCGCCGCGGGGGTGATGGTCTCCGGGAGTGTCCCGAGCGTCGTTGCCCACGCGACACCCGCCCGCACCCCAGTGCTCTCGGCGGCTCCCGCGGCCACCGGTGACCTGCCCCCCGGGTGGCAGGCGGAGCGCAGCGGGACCCGACTGGTATGGACCGCTGCTCGTCCGCTCCCGATGGGCGGGGCCCGGGTCGAGGTGCGCGCGGACGGTCGCCTGCTCGGCTACCCGCTGACGTCGCCGGACCGGCGCCGCATCACCCTCGACCTGCCGCTCAGCACCGGACCGGGTGCTCCGAAGTCCCTGTCCGAGGCCGGACGCGGTACACCCGGCGCTCCCGGCATCCCCGGTAACGCCGAGCGTCCCGTCGGCGACCTCAGCAGTCTGCAGGTGGTGGCCGCCGGTCGCCGGCTGGATGCCGCGGCGCCTGCCGCAGCGCGTGAGGCCCCCGCGTCGACGCCGCCCTCCGCGGCGACCGCCACCCTCCCGGCCGACGCCGACCCCGGCGTTCCGGGTCCCTACCAGGTGCGGGAGGACGAGTACGAGCTGTCCGACCGGGAGGTGCCCAGCCTGCCCGAGCCGGTGGAGATGCAGGCTGCGGTGATCTCGCCCGTCGGTGCCGACGGCGCACGGCCGGTGGCGCTCTTCCTGCACGGTCGACACGTCACCTGCTTCCGCGGCGGTGAGGTCGCCGGTGTCTGGCCCTGTCCGGAAGGCTGGGACTCCATCCCCAGCTACCGCGGCTACCTGCACACCCAGCGGCTGCTGGCATCGCAGGGCTGGATCACCGTCTCGATCGGTGTGAACGGCGTCAACGGCCAGGACGACTCGCTGGCCGACGGTGGCGCGGGCGCGCGGTCCGAGATCGTCCGGGCGCACCTCGCCCGGTGGGCCGAGTGGGCCGGGTCCGACCAGGCCTGGAACGGCGCGCCGGCCGCGGTCCGTTCTGGCCCTCGACCCGACCTGGACCAGGTGCTGCTGGTCGGTCACTCCCGGGGTGGCGAAGGCGTCAACCGGGCCGCGCTCGACTCGGCCTCGGACGCGAACGCCGGATGGCGGGTACGCGGGCAGGTGCTCCTCGGCCCGACGGCATTCGGCCAGAACCCGGTGCCCGGCATCCCGACCACGGTGGTGCTGCCCTACTGCGACGGCGACGTCTCGGACCTGCAGGGCCAGGCGTATCTGGACCAGGCTCGCGACGTCACCGACGACCCGGCATTGCGCAGCTCGGTGATGGTGCTGGGCGCCAACCACAACTACTTCAACACCGAGTGGACACCTGGCGAGTCGGTGGCCCCGTCTTCGGACGACTACAGCGGCAGCGACGAGGTGTGTGGCGCGCAGGCCGACACCCGGCTCGATGCCGCAGAGCAGCGAGCGGTCGGCAACACCTACGTGGCGGCGACCGCTCAGGTACTCGTCGGGAAGGACGCAGCGGTGCTGCCGCTGCTCGACGGGTCCGGCGCCCGGGCCGAGTCGGCCGGGGATGCCCAGGTGCTCACCCATGCGCTCGGTGCCCGTCGCTCGCCGCTGCTCGTCCCCGACGCGGACACCTCGGCGCAGGGCGTCGACGGCGTGTCCGCGACCGTGTGCCGCACCGATCCTCTCGTGGGCGAGTCGCCCGCTGCCGGCTCGTCGGCACCGTGCGCTCCGGACGTGGCGCCGGATGCCGTGCCGCACTTCCTCGCCAACCCGCTCGGCCTGCCCGACGGCCCCACCCGACAAGCGGTGTCGATCGACTGGCAGCGCAGCGGAGGAGCGGTCGACCTGCCGCTTCCCGGCCCGCGCTCGCTGGTCGACGCGGACGACCTCGCCCTGCGGGTCGCCGTGCCGCCCGGCTCGCCGGAGCTCCGGCTCGACGTCCAGGTGAGCGACGGCGCCGGTCGGACGGCGACCGTGGACAGCGTCGCCACCGGTGGGCTTCCCGCCACCGGGACCGGCAGTGACGCGGCACAGCCGGGCAAGTACTGGGCACAGGAGCTGCGGGCCGACATCGACGATGCCGCGCTCGACCAGGCCGGCATCGACCGCGCCGACATCCGCGCTCTGCGGCTGGTGCCGAGGTCGGATGCCGGACAGCTGTGGCTTTTGGACTCGTGGTCTCGCCGGTCGGGCCTCGCGCCGGACGCGCCGGTCTCCTACGCCCGGCTGGATGTCGGGACCGTGACCGTCGAGGAGGGCGACAGCGGCAGTCGGCAGGTGGACGTGCCGATCACCCTGAGCGGCCCTGTCGACCAGCCCAGTTCCTTCTGGATCGGGGTCGGTGTCCCGGAGGGTTCTCGCCTCGTCACGGTTCCGGCGGGCGAGCGGCGCGTGGCGGTGCCGATCACGGTGAACGACGACCAGGTCGACGACCTCGACGTCAGTGTCACCGCCGTCGGTGTGGACCCCGTTCGCGGGGCCGCGGCCGGCGAGTGGATCGGTGGTCTCCGGGTGCAGGACAACGACCCGTCCCCGGCGCTGACCGTCGCTCCGCAGGCGACGGCCTCCGAGGGTGGCACGTTGCGCTGGGAGCTCACTCTCGCGGGTCCGAGTGACCGGACCGTGGAGGCCCTGGTCGTCGCGCGCCCCGCCGAGGGCGGCGCGACCGAGCTGAGTAGCGACGACGTCGACCAGGACTGGCTGGCCGACCAGGGGTTCGAGCCGCCACAGCCGGCGGTCCCCCTCTCCGAGCTCGGCCTGGTGCTGTTCGGCTCCGTCCAACCCGGCGAGACCACCGGCAGCGTCGAGGTCCCGCTCCGCAGCGACGACGTCCAGGAAGGCATCGAGGCGCTGAGCATGCGGATCCCCGCGAAGGACGAGCCGATCCCCGGCTACGAGGAGTTCGGCCCGTACCCGGGCGTTCCTGGGCTACCTCAGGGCGCGGACCTCACCGGCACTGTCACCGACGCCCCGTCCTGACCCGCTGACGCCTCAGGTGACGGTCAGGAACACCGAGGTGAACGGGCCCCAGTTGCCGCTGCTGTCGCGGGTCTGGACGTACAGCTGGTGCCGCCCCGGCGTCAGGCCGGTCGTCGGCACGGTCGCCCGGGCGCCCTCGGATGTCGCGTTCCAGCGACCGTCGCGTGCGCTCATCGCGACGGCGGTGCCGCCGGCCCATGGCGGGGTGTCCACGAAGTAGCGTGCGGCGTTCACCGCCTGAGCGGTCGGGCGTCCCACTCCCGAGGAGCTGAACGAGGCGTCGTTGCCCGTGGCGTCGAGGGTCACCGAGGTGCCGGCCGAGACCGACGCCGCCGAGACGGTGACGGCGCTGGTCGTCGGGCCGAGCGAGAGCTGGTACGGCGCCCGGGCCGCCTTGGCCATGTACATCAGGGAGGGCCGGTTGGTCGACCAGAACGAGTCCTGGCAGGAGTAGGCCGGCACGAAGCCGCTGCACGTGCCCGAGCTCGGCCCGATCTCCATCGTCGAGGCGGCGATACCACGTTCGCCGTAGAGGTAGTCGTCGGTGGAACCGGTCACCGTGTAGAGGATCTCGCCGGGCTGGCCCACCTGATAGCCGCTGTTCGCACTGGCCCGGAACGCCATCGAGCGCAGGCCGGCGTCGTTGGGGGACTTCGTGGTGGTGTCGCCCCAGGGGATGAGCACCATGTTGGCGTAGCTGTGCAGCGTCGTCATGTAGCCGGGCGTGGTCGCGGGCGCCGCGTCGGACGCGCCGGGGCCGCGCTGGTCGGGGTAGAGCTGGTTCATGAAGGTGGTGATGGCCGTGGTCTCCGGCTCGCTCGCGGCCGCGGTGCCACGGTACGTCGCGTCGCACGCGTTCGACGAGGTCCCCGTGCCGCCCCACTTCCAGGCGAAGTTGCGGTTGAGGTCCACGCCGTGCTGGTTGCTCGACGTCGGGGGCACCGAGCACGCGCCCAGCGTGTTGTTGGCGTTCTTGCGTTGCAGATACGGCGAGCTGGTGCCGAGCTCGGCGATCTGGCGGCCGTCGGGGTTGGCCAGGGGGAGCACCCACACCTCGGTGGAGTCGACGACGGCGGTCACGTCGGGGTCGGTGCCGTACGCCGAGACGAGGTGGTCGACGAAGCGCGTGGCGACCTCGGTCGGTGTCAGCTCGCGCGCGTGCACCGTGCCGATCACCAGGAGCCGCGGCTTGGTGGGGGTGCTGGTGCGGTCGCAGTCGCCGGCGACCTGTTTGGTGATGCAGATCGCGAGCAGGTCGTTGCCGGTCGCCAGCCCCTGGGTCTTGCGCCACGAGTCGCCGATGTCGGCGGTGACCGCGAGCGCCGGGTTGGCCGACGCCACGTCGCGCAGATGTTGGACGTAGGCGTCGGCGGTGCGATATCCGCCGTAGAACGTCGGATCAGCGGCCGCGGTGGTCCTGTCCGGACCCGCGGCCGCCGCCTGCACCCGTTCGGTCACCGGAGCCCGGTGGTCGATGCGAACCCGGTACCCGAGCCCGGTGAGGTCGGCGCGTACCCCGGCGTCACCGACGACGAGCAGGTCCTTGCCTTCGCGTGCCTCGACGAGGTCGAAACCCGCGGCCGAGAGTCGTGCTGCTGCGGCGTTCGGGTCGGTGGTGGTGACGCGGAACACCGACACCCCGTCGTCGCGTGGGGCCGCGGCCGGCGCGGAGACCGCGGCGACGGCGGCGGTGGACAGCAGGGTCACGGTCAGCAGGCCGGTGGCGACGGTGCGCAACGGGGTCATGCCCGGTGACGCTAGGGACTTTGCGGCCGGTCTGTCGCCGGCCGGGCCCCGATCAGAACGAAGTCTTTACCTCCGCGTTCCCTGTTCTTGACCCGGCCACGTTTGCGTCGTTCTGGACCCCGCCGCGGCTGGTGTCGTCGACCCCGTGACCGCGTTCGTCCCTCACGGTCTTGCCGTCGTCGTCCGCGCCGTAGTTGGGTGGGGTCGTACCGGACCCGAAGGAGGGACGACGCCGATGTCGGCTGTTCTCGACCCCACGCTCTCGCACGCGGTCGGACCTTCGACGCCACCGTTGCTCGGCACCACGATCGGCGATGCCCTCGACGTCACGGTCGCGCGCTTCCCCGATCGCGATGCCCTGGTCGATCGCGGCTCCGGGGTGCGGATGACGTACGCCGAGCTGGGTGCCGCCGTCGACCGGCTGGCCCGCGCGCTACTCGCGAGCGGTGTGGCGGTCGGCGACCGCGTGGGCATCTGGGCGCCGAACTGCACGGAGTGGACGCTGACCCAGCTGGCGACGGCCAAGGTCGGCGCCATCCTCGTCACTGTCAACCCGGCGTACCGGTCGCATGAGCTGACCTACGTG
>JBOFLR010000557.1:0-3616 GCA_051657965.1 Dermatophilaceae bacterium | reverse complement strand
GCGGACAGCAGGTCGCCGTGCCCGAACACGAGGTCCTGGTCGAAGCGGATGCCGCGCTGCCCGTTGAGGTCGACGTGGAACAGCTTCCCGGCCCACATCGCCTGGGCGATGCCGTGGGTGAAGTTCAGCCCCGCCATCTGCTCGTGCCCGACCTCGGGGTTGAGCCCGACGATGTCGCCGTGCTCGAGCATCGCGATGAAACCGAGCGCGTGCCCCACGGTGGGCAGCAGGATGTCGCCGCGCGGTTCGTTGGGCTTGGGCTCGAGCGCGAGCCGCATGTCGTAGCCCTGCTCCTTGACGTGCGCGGCCACGGTGTCGACCCCCTCGCGGTAGCGGTCGAACGCGGCCGAGAGGTCCTTGGAGCCGTCGTACTCGGTGCCCTCGCGGCCACCCCACATGACGAACGTGCGCGCGCCGAGCTCGGCACCGAGGTCGACCTGGCGCAGGATCTTGCGCAGCGCGAACCGGCGCACCGAGCGGTCGTTGGCGGTGAGCGCGCCCTCCTTGAACACCGGCTCCCAGGCGGTGTTCGTCGTGACCATCGGCACCGTCATCCCGGTCTGGGCGAGGGCGTCCCGGAACCGGGCGAGGATGCCGTCCCGCTCGGCCGGGGTGGACCCGAACGGCACCAGGTCGTCGTCGTGGAAGGTGATGCCCGAGGCCCCGAGGTCGGACAGCTTGTGCACCGCCTCGACCGGGTCGAGGCGCGGGCGCGACGGTGCACCGAACGGGTCGAAGCCGGCCCAGCCCACCGTCCACAGGCCGAAGGTGAACTCGTGGTCGCGGCTGGTGGTCATGGTCGGTCGCCTCCCGGTAGCACGTCGGTGCCGTCGAGTCGGCACCATATTAATTCGTTCATCGAACATATCGCTCGCGCTCGACTAGGGTCAACCGGGTGAGCGCGCTGTCCGCGGCACCGCGTGGTGGCGCCCCGGGGGGCGCCGCCCGCCAGGACGACCTCCGCCGGCACAACCTCGGCGTCGTCCTGCGCACCGTCGCGGATGCCGCCGACCCACCCTCGCGGGCCGACGTCGCCGCTCGCACCGGCCTGACCCGCGGCACGGCATCCGTGCTCGTCGAGCAGCTGCTCGAGCTGGGTCTCGTGGAACAGCTGTCGCCGGTGGCGACCCGCCGAGCCGGCCGTCCGTCCGTGCCGATCCGCCTCGCGCGGGGCAGCTGGGTCGGTGTGGGCGTGGAGGTGGGCGTCACCTCGCTCGCCGTGCGGGTGGTGGACCTCGCCCGCGACGTGCTGGTCGACCGGGTGCACGCCGGCGACCTCCGCGGGCGCGCGCCCGCCGAGGTGCTGGACCGGGTCGCGGCGTTGGCCGGCGACGCGGTGGTGCACTGCCGGGCCCGCGGGGCGCGGGTGGTGGGCGCCGCGGTGGCGCTGCCCGGGCTCGTCGACGCCGGCGAGCGGGTGCTCCGCACCGCGCCGAACCTCGACTGGAACGACATCGACCTCCGCCCGCTCCTCGACGCGCCACCGTTCGCGGGGCTGCCGATCACGCTGTGCGGCAACGAGGCCCAGCTCGCCGCCCGCGCCGAGCTGTCGGGCACACCGGGCGCCGGCCGACCTGCCGACTTCGTCCTCGTGTCCGGAGAGGTGGGCATCGGCGGGGCACTCGTCATCGACGGGCAGGTGCTCGCCCACGGGCGCGGGTGGGCGGGCGAGGTGGGGCACACCACGGTCGACCCGTCGGGCCGGGCCTGCCGGTGCGGCGCCCGCGGATGCCTCGAGGCCTACGCCGGACGCGGCACGGTGATGACCGCCGCCGGGCTCGACGTGCTCGACCCGGTGGAGCGGCTGCTCGATCTGCTGGCCGCGAGCGACCGGCGAGCAGGTCGTGCGGTGCAGGATGCCGGGCGTGCGCTCGGTCTCGCCCTGGCCCAGGTGGCCAACGTGGTCGACGTGCAGGAGATGCGGCTCGGCGGCTTCCTCGCCGCACTGCACCCGTGGCTGGAGCAGCCGGTGCTCGAGCAGCTGGCGGCGCACGTCGTGGCCGCGCCGTGGTCTCGGCACCGCGTGGTGGCCGCCACCGCCGGACCCGGCGCGGCCCTCACGGGGGCGGTGCTGACGGTGCTCGACCGGCTGCTCGCCGACCCGCTGGCCTTCACCGGCCGATGACCCGACCGGTCCGCGGTCTCCCACCCGCGATCCGCTAGGTTCGCTCGGGTGCCCTCCGCTCGCGGGACCCTGACCTGGACCGATGCCGCCGCACACCCCGAGCTGCTCGCGTCGCCCGTCGCCGCCGCGCTCCCCGGCCCTCCCGCGCCGCTCGTGGCGCCCATCGACCCGGCGGTCGCCGACACCGCGGCGCTGTGCGCCGCCCACGACATCGACCTCGCGGCGAGCGCGAACTGCGTGCTCGTGGCAGCCCGCCGCGGTGGCGTCACGACCTACGCGGCGGTCGTCGTGCTCGCGACCCACCGCGCCGACGTCAATGGCGCCGTCCGCCGCCGGCTCGGCGCCCGGAAGATCTCGTTCGCGCCGCGCGACGATGCCGTGACGCTGTCGGGCATGGAGTTCGGCGGCATCACCCCGATCGGGTTGCCCGCCGAGTGGCCGGTGCTCGTCGACGAGGCTGTGCTGAGCGCGGCCGAGGTCGTGGTCGGCAGCGGCGTGCGGCACAGCAAGCTGCTCGTGGAGCCGGCAGCACTGCTCGAGCCCCCCGCCGCCGAGCCGCTGGCCCTCGCGCTCCCGGCGAGCTGAGCGTCATCCGGGTGGCCTCATCGCTCCAGCGACCACGGCACGACGGACACCTGGCATCGAGCTTCCTCGACCGGGTTGCGCCTCAAGTGCCGACTCATCTAGGCCCTGGTGCGAAAGACGGTCCGCATCCTCGATGCGCTCCTGTGACGCCGGCTACGACGCGGAAACCGGGGCGACCACGACGACTTCGGCGTCGTAGCCGGCGTCATCACGTCACGAGGCCCCGAACGGAGAGACTTTCGCAACACGCCCTGAGCGTCATCCGCCCTCGTCGGCGCTCGCCGACGCGCGGGCGAGGTCAGGACGTGCGGTCGCGCAGGTCGGTGACGTGGCGGCTGACGGCGGGGTCGAAGCCGAGCCCGAGCGCGAGGTAGGTGGCCGCGAAGTCGGTGTGGGCCACCAGCGACGCGAGCCGGACGATCGCGTCGCCGGCCCGAGCCTCGCGCTCGACCACCACGGCACCGGCATCCCTCGCCGAGCCGACGACCGCGTCGGCGAGGGCTCGCTCCGCGACCGGGAGACCGGGGTCGCGCAGCGCCAGCAGCGCGAGCCGCGGCGCCTGCGGACCGTCGAGGAACGGGTCGGCGAACAGGTCACGCTCCCCCATCGCGCCGGCCCCACCCGTCGCCTGGGCGGACGACCGCACGCCGCCGTGCGGACCGCCGCCGTACGGGCCGTCGAGCACGGCGACGATCTGCGAGGCGGCGCCGGGCAGGGCACCGGACGTGGCCGGGATCCGAGCCGTGCGGGCCAGCATCTGGGCCGCACGGGTCGCCGCCACGCCCGTCACGGCGCTGTCACCGAGCACGACCGGGACCGTGCCGTCGAACGCGAGGGCGATCTCCTTGGCCGGGTTGACGAACGTCTCCGAGCTCGGCCGGCACTCCTCCGCGACCTCGTCGAGCA
>JBOFLR010000556.1:0-1530 GCA_051657965.1 Dermatophilaceae bacterium | reverse complement strand
CCACCGGCACCGTGGCCCCGCGCGGCACCGAGACGGTGCGGCCCTCCGGCGGCGAGAGCAGCGTCGCCTCGTAGGCCACCGCGACCGCCGCGGTCACGGCATCCGCGCTGTTGCCCGCGGAGTCGCGCACGGTGACGGTGGCCGTGTAGCGCCCGGCCTTCGCGTACGTGTGCGCGAGGCTCAGCGAGTCACCGGCCCCGGGCGGCACCGCCACCGTCTCGCTCGACCCGTCACCCCAGGCGACGGTCACCTCGTGCGTGTCGCCGGCGTCGGGGTCGGCGAGGTCGACGGTGAGCGAGGCGTTGCCCGAACCGCACTCGACGAGCGCCTTCGCGAAGGCCGCGGTCGCGGTCGGCGGCGCGTTCGGGGTGAGCCCCACCAGCACCGGGTCGTGGTCGGACATGCGGTACCGGTCGGGCGCGTAGAGCGAGGCGAGCTGCCCGGGCGACTTGAAGTCGGTGTTGTAGTCGAGCACCGGCGGCTCGTCGGCGTTGACGTGGTGGTCGGTCACGCCGGTGACCTGGCCGCGCATCGACTCCGACACCAGCGCGTGGTCGAGCGAGCCCCACTGGCCGTCGAAGACGTACGAGTACGCGTCGTCGCCGAGCAGTGTCGGCACGAGGTTGGTGAACCCCGCACCCTCGAGCATCCTGATCGGGTCCTCCTCGGCGTACGAGTTGTAGTCGCCGACGAGGATGACGTCGCCGTCACCGGTGCCGGTGGGGTCGGTGTCCAGCCAGGCCGCGAGCGCGCGGGCGGCGTTGGTGCGCACGACGTTGCAGTTGCCCTGGCCGTCGCCGGCGTCGGGCGCCTCACACGCCGACCCCTTGCTCTTGAGGTGGTTGACGTCGACGGTGAACACCGCGCCGGTGGCGTCGACCTCGAACGCCTGGGCGAGCGACGGCCGGCCCCGCGGCGAGGAGTCCCCGCCGTTCACGAACTCCGGCGTGTTCAGCACCGCGGTGCGGCCGACCGGGGTGACCACGCCGGGCTTGTAGACCAGGCCGACCTTGATGGCGTCGGTGCCGAGCACGTCGACCACCCCGGTGGCGGCATCGGCGTCGACGAAGGCGTAGGTGCCGGGCGCGGTTGCCTCGTTGAGCCGGTCGACGAGGTGCGCGATGGCGCTGTCCGGGCCGAACCCGTCGTTCTCGATCTCGTTGAACCCCACCACGTCGGCATCCAGCGTGAGGATCTCGGCGACCGTCTTCGGCCACTGCCGGTCGAACTCCGCCGGGGTATCGGCGCCCCGGCAGTCCGTGGGCGCGCCCTGGGTGCCGCCCCGGCAGTTGTCGACCCGGTCGGGCAGGCCGTCGACGGTGGTGAAGTAGTTGAGCAGGTTCAGGCCGGCGACCAGGATGCTGCCGCCGACGTCGCTCGGCGTCGTGGGACGCTCGTTCACCGCCGCGAACTCGGCAGCCCCGCCGAGGGCGCCGATCGGCCGTAGCCGGTAGGCGTTGCCGCTGGCCGCGTTGCCGGCCCAGGTGTACGTGAGCACCCCGGTAGCGCCGGTGACGGTGTCGCCACCAC
>JBOFLR010000555.1:0-3526 GCA_051657965.1 Dermatophilaceae bacterium | reverse complement strand
GGGCGAGTCGGCGGGTGCGGACCTCCTCGACCGGCTCCTCGTCAGCGGTCGGCGACGGTGCGCCGCCGACGGTGGCCGATGCACGATCGTCGTCGCGGCGGCGTAGGCGGTCGAGGATCCCCATGGTGAGCTCAGCGGGACAGGCCGGTGGCCGCGTCGGCGTCGAGGAGCCACAGGGTGCGTTCCGTGCCATGGACATGTGCCGCAGGTGTGGTGTCGAACGACGCGCCGGTGACCCCCCGCCGGACGGCATCGGCCTTGTCGGCGCCACCGACCACGAACCACACCTCACTGGAGCGCTCGAGACACTCGCGGGTCAGCGAGACGCGGACGGGCGGTGGTTTGGGGGAGTCGTGCACGGCGACGGCGAGGGCACCGGTGGTGGCCGCCGCCGGGTGGTGCGGGAACAGCGAGGCGACGTGACCGTCCGGCCCGACGCCGAGCAGCACGACGTCGAAGCCATCACGGCCGTGAGCACGCAGGTCGGCGCCGTACCTCGCCGCGCTCTCCTCCGCCGACGCACTCGCGTCCGGGCCGGGCACTCGGTGCACGTGATTCGGGTCGAGACCCAGCGATCCGAGCCCGGCGTGCTCGTTCTGCACGTCGTTGCGGTCGGTGGAGCCTGCGGGCAGGTAGCGCTCGTCACCCCACCACACCCGCACTCGTGACCAGTCCAGCGCCACACGTCCAGGCACCCGGGTGACCGCCTCGACGAGTGCGGAACCCATCGACCCGCCGGTCAGTACCACCTGGGCGACACCTCGGGCGGCCACGGCGTCGATGAGTGCGACCACGAGACGGGCGGCGGCGGCATCCGCCAGCTCGGCCTTGCCGGGATGGATGACGACCAGCGCGTCGTCGGAGCGCAGGCTCATGACCGCTTCTCGACCTCGGCCAGGCGGGTGGCGGCGGCGTCGTGCACCTGCTGCGGGTCGTCGCCTTTCGGCGGGAGAGCCCCGACCATGCTGGGACCGGCGGTGGCGCGCGAGGCTCGGCGCAAGCGCGCCGCGGCCCGGCTCGCTTCGGCCGTCGACGGCACTCGGCCTCCGCGCGCCGCCTCGGATGCCGTACGCCGGGACACCCGGAGGTCGGCCAGCCCGCCGAGTGCGTCGGCGTACACCTCGTCGGCGTCGAGACGACGCAGCTCGTCGGCCAGGCACTCGGCATCGCCGCGGTGGGGGAGCGCGAGCGTGCGGTCGGGCTGACCGGGCTGCGACAAGACTGCCGTGTTGCCCTCCAACGGGCGCACGAGGTCGACCGTGCCGCTGGCTCGCTCCAGACGCACCGAGACCAGCCCGGTGCCGGCACGCGATCGCGTCTGGGTGACCGGGCAGCGCAGCCGGGAGGCCAGCCAGCCGGCGAGCAGCGCGCCGCTCGGCGAGTCCCCGGCCGCGACGACGGTGGCGCTGGTGACCGGCTCGTAGGGCGGTCGGTCGAGGGCGGCGGCGAGCAGACCTCGCCAGAGCGTGACGCGCGACCAGGCGAGGTCGGTGTCGCCCGGCGCGTATCCGTCGGCGAGGCGCCGCAGCACCGTCCGCGGAGAGCCGGAGGTTCGAGCACTGTCGGTGACGCGGCGCTGGGCCATCGACCCGATCGGGTCCGTCGCGGGCGAGCGCGGCGCCTCGACCGGCCACCAGACCACGATCGGTGAGTCGGCGAGCAGCAGCGGCGTGACCACGGCCCGGCCGTGTGAGGAGAGCGGGCCGAACAGTCGCAGCACGACCACCTCGGAGGCGCCGGCGTCGCCGCCCACCCGGATCTGGGCGTCGAGCCGGGCCGCGCCGCGCTGGTTCCCGGTGACCACGACGATGATGCGGCACGGGTGCTGACGGCTGGCGTTGTTGGCGACCTCGATGGCGTCGTCGGCCTCGGTCTCGTCGACCACCACGACGAGGGTCAGCACGCGTGAGAGGGCCATCGACCCGGTGTCGGCGCGTAGGCGCACCAGGCGCCGGGCGACGTCGGCGGTCGAGGTGCTCGGCAGGTCGACGATCACCGGGGTCCCCGATCGGTATCGGAGCCAGGTCCCACGCGCCGCGTGGGCGGGACGAGCGTGGGTCCCACGCCCGGCGTGGGCGAACTCATCGGCGTGGTGGTCACGGCAGCCTCCATTCCCGGCCGTCGCGGCGCATCAGCTGCTCGGCCGCGCGCGGCCCCCAACCGCCCGAGACGTACGGTTCGGGCCGGGCGCCCTTGCGTTCCCAGAACGCCTCGATCGGGTCGAGGATCTGCCAGGACAGCTCGACCTCCTCGTGCCGCGGGAACAGCGGCGGCTCGCCCAGGAGCACGTCGAGGATGAGGCGCTCGTAGGCCTCCGGGGAGGACTCGGTGAACGCCCGCCCATAACCGAAGTCCATCGTGACGTCGCGCACCTCCATCTGGGTCCCCGGGACTTTCGCCCCGAACCGCAGGGTCACCCCTTCATCCGGCTGGACCCGGATGACGACCGCGTTGCGGCCGAGCTCCTCGGTGGCGGTGTGCGCGAAGGGCAGGTGTGGCGCACGTTTGAACACCACGGCGATCTCGGTGACCCGCTTGCCCAGCCGCTTGCCGGTGCGCAGGTAGAACGGCACGCCGGCCCACCGCCTGGTGTCGACGTCGAGCCGGATCGCCGCGTAGGTCTCGGTGCGGGAGCCGGCGGCGACGCCGTCCTCGTCGAGGTAGCCCACGACTTCCTCACCGCCCTGCCAGCCGTGGGCGTACTGCCCGCGGGCGGTGTGCGCGGCGAGGTCGGACGGGAGCCGCACGGCCGAGAGCACCTTCTCCTTCTCCAGGCGCAGCCCCTGGGCGTCGAACGACACCGGCTCCTCCATCGCGGTGAGCGCGAGCAGCTGGAGCAGGTGGTTCTGGATGACGTCCCGGGCGGCACCGATGCCGTCGTAGTAGCCGGCCCGGCCCCCGATGCCGATGTCCTCGGCCATGGTGATCTGCACGTGGTCGACGTAGTTGGAGTTCCACACCGGCTCGAACATCCCGTTGGCGAAGCGCAGCGCGAGCAGGTTCTGCACCGTCTCCTTGCCCAGGTAGTGGTCGATCCGGAAGACGCTGTCGGCCGGGAACACTTTCTCGACGATGGTGTTCAGCTCCCGCGCCGAGGCGAGGTCGTGGCCGAAGGGCTTCTCGATGACGACCCGGCGCCAGGACCCGGCGTGCGGGGTGGACAGCCCCGACCGCTCGAGCTGCTGGCAGACCGTCGAGAAGGACGCCGGCGGCACGGACAGGTAGAACGCGTGGTTTCCGCCCGTTCCCCGCTGCTCGTCGAGCTCTTTCACCGTCGCGGCGAGAAGGTCGAACGAGGTGGCGTCGTCGAACGTGCCGGGCACGAAGCGGACGCCCTCGGCGAGCGAGCGCCACACCTCTTCACGGTAGGGCGTGCGGGCCCGTTCTTTCACGGCGTCGTGCACCACCGTGCCGAAGTCCTGATCGGCCCAGTCCCGCCGGGCGAACCCGACGAGCGAGAAACCGGGTGGCAGCAAGCCACGGTTCGCGAGGTCGTACACGGCGGGCATGAGCTTCTTGCGGGCGA
>JBOFLR010000554.1:0-2796 GCA_051657965.1 Dermatophilaceae bacterium | reverse complement strand
GCCGAGACCGCCGTCTGAAGGGCGACCACGCCGAGCGCGATCACCCCGATCGCGAGCAGGGCACCCAGCACGGTGACAGCACCCGGGCCGACCGGCGTGCGGGCGGCATCCAGCGGCGCGGACATGCCGGTGCCGGATGACGCGCCGGTGCCGGATGACGTGGCAGCGCTGGGAGACGTGGCGGCGCCGGGAGACGGGTCGGTACGGGGCGGCGAGGTGGCGGTCATCGCACTCTCCGTCCGTCGCCGGAACCCGCAGCCGCCATCCGGGCGATCTCGACGTCGACGGCGTCGACCTCGAGCCCGGCGAGGCCGGTGACGGTGGCCGACACGTGGTCACGCACTCGCGCCGCGACATCGGCGAGCGGGGTCGGCCAGGTGACGGCGACCTCGAGCGCGACCCGTGCCCGGTGCCCGGCCACGGTGGCCGACACGCCGGGCAGCCTGCGCCCGACCAGCCGGTCGAGGTCCGACCCGGCCCGCACCACACCGGCCACGTCGAGGCAGCTCCGGGCGGCGATGCGCTCGACCACCCGGTGCTCGATCACCGTGCGACCGCGCTCGGCCGGTGCCGCGAGCGCGGTGTCAGCCACGGCCGCGACGTCCGGTGAGCTGGCCCAGGTCGAGCTGGCCGTCGTACTGGCCGCCGGCGACGTAGCCGACGACCCCGAGCACCAAGGCGACGAGGAACCCGGTGAACCCACCGGCGGCAGCGGCGACGCCGAGCAGCAGCCCGGCGATCATCCCGAGAGTCGAGGTGGTCATGGTCACTCCTGGAGAAGGTGAGAGGTCAGTGGAGGTGATGCCGGGCCTGGCCCGGCGAGCCGGCGGTGCGCCGTCATGGGGTGGTCCCGGTGGGCGGCACCGGCACGACATCCTCGATGCGCACCGTCACCGGAACCGCGACGAGTGGCGCCACGGCGGCTCGGATCCGTGCCGCGACATCGTGAACCGGTGCGCCGTAGCCGACCGTCACGTGGATGCCGGCCTGGTCGTCGTTCAACCGGATGCCGGTGACGCGCCGGGCCGGGAGGTAGGTGGCCACCTCGCCGAACGCGCCGCCGTGCAGCCCGGCCACGCCGGGAACGGCCAGCACCGCCTCGGCGACCCGGTCGGCGAGGTCGGCTGTGGCGGAGGTCGTGGTCACCGGACCCGGGGGGCGCTGTCGGTGCTGTTGTCCCGGTCGCCCTCGCGCTCGTCGTCGGACTCGAGGTACACGTCCTGGACGGTGATGTTGACCTCGGTGACGTCGAGTCCCGTCATCCGTTCCAGGGAACCGATCACGTTGCGGCGCACCGCGTCGGCGAGATCGGCGATGGCGACGCCGTACTCGGCGGTGAGGTCGATGTCCACGGCGGCCTGGCGCTCGCCGACCTCCACCGCCACGCCCTGGCTGTGGTTGGTGCGACCGCCCGGGATCCGTTCGCGGATGGCGCCCACGGCGCGGGCCGCTCCTCCGCCGAGGGCGTGCACCCCGGCCACCTCGCGGGTGGCGATGCCGGCGATGGTGGAGACCACCGTGTCGGCGATGGTGGTCCGCCCGTGCTGAGTGACCAGGGCGGAGTCGGTGTCGTCGACCCGGGTCACTGCGGTCGAGGTGGCGCCGGCGGTCGAGGTGGCTCCGGTGTCGGAGGTCTGTGAGGTACCGGTGCTCGTGGCGGTCTGGTTCACGAGTCTCTCCTTGGTGTCGTATCGGACGGGTGAGGGACAGGGCGATAAGGGACAGGGCGTGGTCGTCACACGGACGCGACCCGCCACGTGGTGCGGTTCATCGACGTCGTACCCGACCGAGGGCGCACGTACACCGGACCGGCACGACCGACCCGAGCTGGTCGACAGGGAGCGGGTCGACGAACGACGGGTGGCGCCCCGCCGAAGCGAGGCGCCACCCGTCGTTCGCACCGACAACAGGGCAGGCACCGACCGTGACGCAGCGAGGTCGGTGCGGCGCGGTCAGCGCACCTTGAGCCCGCGTCCGGCGACGATCGCGACACCGACCGCGGCGAGGAGCACCTGGATGAGGAGCTCGATCCAGTCGATGCCGGCGGTGTCGGAGACACCGACGAGACCGGCGATCAGCGTGCCGAGCAATGCCGCGACGATGCCGATGGCGATCGTCACGAGGATGCTGATGTCCTGCTTGCCGCTCACGACCAGTCGTCCGAGGGCGCCGACGATGGCGCCGATGACGATGGCCGTGACGATGCTGCCGATCATGTGTACTCCTTGGTGGTGTACCGCTGCCGGACGTGCCGAGTGGCTCGTCCGTCGCGGTCCGATGGGGCACGGGCCATCTACCCCCGGTCACACCGTGTCGAACCTTCCGGCGCGAGGCGTGACTACCGCAGATGCAGGACCGTCACCGCGACTACCGGCGTGGCAGGCGCATGTCGCCCCAGCGACGTCGCGCAGCAGGCGAACTCGGTCCCATCGCCGAAGAGACCCGGCCCGCGTGCGGCGGTCAGCCGGCCAGCCCGAGGAACACCAGGAGTGCGCGGTCGAGCCGCACCAGGTCGGCGTCGCCGAGCCTGCCGACCTGCTCGCCCACGGCGGCGCGCGGCATCGTCACAACCTTGTCGACCATCACCTGACTGGGCTGCCGGACCCCGGTGACCTCGGTCGGCTCGACGGAGAGGCGGAGCAGCGGGGCGTCCGTCAGGCTCGTGGTCAGCGGGCAGACGGTGACCGACGACGTGGCGTCGAACCGGTCGTCCTGGACGATGACGACCGGTCGGGGCTTACCGGTGTACGCGCCACGTGCGGCGGCGATGCGGATGTCGCCTCGCCTCATCCGTCG
>JBOFLR010000553.1:0-2600 GCA_051657965.1 Dermatophilaceae bacterium | reverse complement strand
ACACCGGCATCCGACAGCGGATGGAGGGCGTCGGTCTGGGGATGCGTGCCTCCGTCGCCCTGATGGAGCGGGTAGTCAAGGCTACTCCGACAACGGAGTTCGTGGACCGGGTGATGCGTCTCGTCGGGAACCCCGAGGTGCGCTCCGGATTGTTCGGGCCGAGCGGGAAGCGACTGACCCCGCGTGCTCACCAGAACGACCGCGAGCGTGGTCGCGAACTCTGGCAGCGCAGCGAGCACGTCCTCCGAGCGTTCCTCCCCACGACCGGGGACGGCGCCGATTCCTCTGGACGACCAGGGATGACCGAGCCGCACCACCCGCACGGCAGCCCGCGATCCGCGGACCTCCGATAGGTCACCGACCGACGCACGATCGACCGACCCTCGGCATCTCCTGTTCTTCATCACTCGTCACGTCAGGACCACCATGGAACGCCTCGCTCGGACCGTCATCCGCCATCGACGTCTCGTCGGCGTCCTCTGGCTCGCCCTCTTCCTCGTGGGCGGGTCGTCCGCGAGCCAGTTGAGTGATCGACTGGCCCTGGAGTTCTCCCTTCCGGGGCAGCCGGGCGACACCGCCGAGAAGCAGCTGCTCGAGTCCTACGGCGTCACGTCGCAGGACACCCTGATCGTCTCCGTGACCGTGCCGGAGGGCCAACGCGTCGAGGACGACGAGGATGCCGTCGCCGGGGTGTTCGATGCGGTCCGACGGGCGGCACCACAGGTCCAGGTGACCGACTTCCGCAGCGCCGCGGACCCGGCGCTGATCACCGCGGACGGCCGGACCGCGTACGGGCTGGTCCAGGGGCCGCCACCGCGCGGTTTCGCCGACAACGTCTCGCTCCAGGTGGAGCCGGCACTGGCCGGCGCGGCTGCTGCGGCCGGCTTCGAGAGTGGTGTGACGTCGTACCAGCTCCTCTCCGCCGGTGGCGACACCGAGGGGCCGAGCGTGCTGGTCGAGACCTTGATCGGGGCGATCGGCGCACTGGTCGTGTTGCTGTTCGTCTTCGCCTCATTCCTCGCCTTGCTTCCGCTGCTGATCGCGGCGGTCTCGATCCTCACCACGTTCTTGCTGGTGCTCGGTCTCACCACGGTGACCGACGTGAGCTTCGTCGTGCAGTTCCTCATCTCGCTGATCGGCCTGGGAGTCGCCATCGACTACTCGCTGCTCCTGGTCTCCCGCTGGCGCGAGGAACGCGCGCGCGGGCGCAGCAACGAGGACGCGGTGGTCGTGGCGATGACGACCGCCGGTCACGCCGTGCTCGCCTCCGGGTTCACCGTGGCGATCAGCCTGCTGGCGCTCCTCGTGGTGCCCGTGCCCTTTCTGCGCAGCATGGGCATCGCCGGCATGCTCATCCCCCTCGTCAGCGTCGCCGTGGTGCTGACGCTGCTGCCCGCCCTGCTGTCCGGCATCGGCCCAAGGATCGACTGGCCCCGGATCCGCAAAGAGGGAACGGCCTCGCAGGGCTGGTCGACGTGGGCACGGACCGTCGTGAAGCGGAGATTCGTGGCCACCGGCGCAGCCGCCGTCGCGCTCGGGTTCCTCATCGCGCCGGTCTTCGGTCTGCAGATCGGTAGCTCCGAGATCGGCTCGCTCGCCCGGACCGGGCCGCCGGTCGAGGCGCTACGGACGCTCACCGACAAGGGCGTCGGCGAGGGGATCCTGACGCCGCTGGTCGTCCTCGTGGCGCCGGATGACGCCGAGGCCGCCGCGGCAGCAGCCGGCGAGGTCGACGGCATCCAGCTCGCCGTCGTGTCCGCCTCCGAGCGGGACGTCGCGGTAGTCAATGTGCTGCCCGAGCAGGAGACCGTGAACAGCGCCGGCCGGGAGGTGCTCGACGACGTCCGCTTCGCGGTCGAGGAGGCCGTCGACGGCGAGGTCGGTATCACCGGGATCGGCGCCACGGTCGAGGACTACTTCAGTGCCGTGTACGACAACTTCCCTTATGTTCTGGTGGTCATCTCGGTCATCACCTTCATCCTGTTGATGCGCACCTTCCGATCGATCCTGCTACCGATCAAGGCGGTCATCCTCAACCTCGTCTCCCTCGCCGCGGTGTTCGGCGCGGTCGTCTGGTTCTGGCAGCAAGGCAACGGATCGCAGGCGGTCTTCGATGTCGCTCCCACCGGGGCGATCTCGTTCTGGCTGCCGGTGCTGATCTTCGCTTTCCTGTTCGGGCTGTCGATGGACTACGAGGTCTTCATCCTCGCGCGGATGCGAGAGGAGTACGACTCCACAGGTGATACCGGCACGGCCGTGGTCACTGGACTGGGCCGGACCGGCCGGCTCGTCACCTCGGCGGCCCTCATCCTCTTCTTCGCCTTCGCGGCACTCGCATCGGCGCCGGGAACCGACATCAAAGTGCTCGGCACGGCGCTCGGAGTAGGCATCCTCATCGACGCCACCATCGTGCGGGCACTGCTGGTGCCGGCGCTGGTGAGCCTGTTCGGCCGATGGAACTGGTGGCTGCCCACGCCGCTGGCGCGCATCCTCCGGGTGGAGCCCTCACCGCTGGAACGGCGCGGCCGCGAGACCGGCGTCGGCCCGGCGACGGTCTCCGCGTCAGGTTCGGCAGCGGTCTCCGCGTCAGGCTCGGCAGC
>JBOFLR010000552.1:0-4437 GCA_051657965.1 Dermatophilaceae bacterium | reverse complement strand
ACAGGGCGCTATAGCGCCCTGAGTGTGCAGAGACCTCCGGAATCGGCGGGATGCCGCTGATCCCGCCGCGAGATCAGCGGCGGACGACCTCGGCTCGGTCCGCCTGCGCCTGGTTCGCGGCCATTCCGGCCTCGGTCGTCGCCGCGTCGGCGGTCTCCGCCTCGACCTCGGAGCCGCACACCCCGCCGCAGCAGCCGCCACCACACCCGCCCTCGGCCGCGGCCTCCTCGGGCTCAGTGCCTTGCCGCTCCCACACCTGGCGGATGGCGCCCAGCAGCACCTCGGCCGGCTGCGCCCCGCTCACGCCGTACCTCTGGTCGAGCACGAACATCGGCACCGCGGTGATGCCGATCTGCGCGGCGAGCGCGAGGTCGGTGCGCACGTCGATGCCGAAGTCGTCGCCGGCGAGGAGGGCGCGCACGTCATCCAGGGCGAGGCCGGCGTCGGCACCCAACCGCACGAGCGTCTCGTGGTCGCCGATCGCCGCACCCTCGGTGTACCACGCACGCATCACCCGGTCCGTGACCTCCTGTTCCCGGCCCACCGACCGGGCGTGATGCAGCAGCCGGTGCGCGTCGTAGGTGTTGCCGCCGACGAGCCGCTCCCAGGCGAAGTCGAGCCCGACCGCGGCGGCGTCGCTCGCCATCCGCCGCATCTGGTCGGTCATCACCTCGGGCGGGGTGCCGTACTTGGCGGCGACGACCTCGACCATCGGCCGGCGGTCCACCGCCGGCGCGTTCGGGTCGAGCTGGAAGCTGTGCCACACCACACCGACCTCGTCGGCGTGCTCGAACTGCTCGAGGGCCAGCTCCAGATGCCGCCGGCCGAGGTGGCAGAACGGGCAGACGATGTCGGACCAGACGTCGATGCGCACCTGACGAGCGTACGTGGGTTGGACGCGGTTCTTGTCGGACGCCACCTGGGGGAGACGCCGCTCGAGGCAACAGCGTGACCGCCGGATCCGCAGGGAGGCAGTCGTCCTCCCGTGCGAACCTCTGGGACCGGCGGCCTGGGGACAGGCGTTTCCGGGTGTCCCCGAGCGGGGCTAGGGTCGGCGGGTGAGCACCGCGCTGTACCGCCGGTACCGGCCGGAGACGTTCGCCGACGTCATCGGCCAGGAGCACGTGACCGAACCCTTGATGCAGGCGCTGCGCACCGGCAGGGTCAACCACGCGTACCTGTTCTCCGGTCCACGCGGGTGCGGCAAGACGACGAGCGCCCGCATCCTCGCGCGCTGTCTCAACTGCGAGCAGGGGCCCACACCCGAGCCGTGCGGGGTGTGCGACTCGTGCGTGGCGCTGGCCCGCGGCGGCCCGGGCACCGTCGACGTCATCGAGATCGACGCGGCCAGCCACGGTGGTGTCGACGACGCCCGCGACCTGCGTGAACGCGCGTCGTACGGCCCCGCACAAAGCCGCTTCAAGGTCTACATCATCGACGAGGCGCACATGGTGACGCCCCAGGGCTTCAACGCGCTGCTCAAGATCGTCGAGGAGCCGCCCGAGCACGTGAAGTTCGTGTTCGCCACCACCGAGCCCGAGAAGGTCATCGGCACCATCCGCTCGCGGACGCACCACTACCCGTTCCGCCTGGTGCCGCCGGCGCGACTGCAGGCGTACCTCGACGAGTTGTGCACACGGGAGCAGGTGGCCGTGGCGCCCGGGGTGCTGTCGTTCGTCGTGCGTGCGGGCGGCGGGTCGGTGCGTGACTCGCTCTCGGTGCTCGACCAGCTCATCGCCGGCTCCGGCGAGGCCGGCCTCACCTACGAGTCGGCCGCGGCGCTGCTCGGGTTCACCGACGGCGAGCTGCTCGACGCCACCGTCGACGCGCTGGCCGCCGGTGACGCGGCGGCGGCGTTCCGGGCCGTCGACCGGGTGGTCGAGACCGGTCTCGACCCGCGGCGCTTCGTCGAGGACCTCCTCGAGCGGCTGCGCGACCTCATCATCGTGCAGGCCGTCGGCGACGGTGCCGCCGCGGTGCTCCGCCACCATCCCGAGGACCAGCTCGCCCGGATGGGTCACCAGGCGGCAGCCTTCGGGGCGGGTGCGCTCTCCCGGGCTGCCGACGTCGCCAACGCCGGCCTCACCGAGATGACCGGCGCCACGGCGCCCCGGCTCCAGCTCGAGATCCTCATCGCCCGAATGCTGCTGCCCGGTGCCTCCGGCGAGCAGGGGTACGCGGCCCGGCTCGACAGGCTCGAACGCCGGCTCGATGTCGGCGGGGTGCCGAGCGTCGCGCGTGGATCGACGCCACCGCTAAGTCAGGAGCATCCCGCCGCGTCCGGGCGACACCACTCCCGGACCCGGCAACAACCCGTCGACTCGGCGCAGCCGGGTGGGTCGGCGCAACCCGCTCGAGACTCGACGCAAGCCGCCGAGTCAGCGCAGCCGGCTGAGCCGGTGCAGGCCGCTCAGCCGCCGCGCGGGCTCGAGCCGGATGCCGCCGGCTCAGCTCCCACCGGCAGCGCTCCATCCGGCCGCACAGAGGAGGGCACGCCCGAGCCGGGTGCCGGCTCAGCTCCCACCGGCAGCGCTCCATCCGGCCGCACACAGGAGATCCCGCCCGAGCCCCTGCCGGATGACGAGCGCTCTGCGGGCTCGGACGGTCACGACACCGCAGTCCCGCACGGCGCCACGGATGCCGCACAGCCGCCGGCCGGTTCGGCGGCGCCCGGGCCGGGCCGGCTCGACATGCCCGGGCCGGGTCGGCTCGACACCGACGCGGTGCGCCGGTCGTGGCCCGATGTGCTCACCCGTCTCGGTGAGCTCCGGCGCACCACCTGGACCCTGGTGTCGCAGAACGCCCAGGTGGCCGACTACGACGGTGAACGCGTGGTGCTCACCGTGGCCACCGCCGGTCTCGCCGAGGCGTTCCGGCGTGGGCCGCACGCCGACTACGTGCGCCAGGCCCTCGTCGACGTCCTCGGCCTCGACACCCGGGTCGAGGCGGTGCCCGGCGACGTCACGCCGCTCCCGCCGACCGCATCAGACACCGCCCCGCCGGGCGGTACCGCGTCGACCGGTGGCAACCATGCGACCACCGGCAGCACGTCATCCACCGGCACCGCGTCGACAACCGGCACCGCTTCGGCCACAGGAAGCACGTCGGTCACCGCGTCCCCCTCGGGTTCGGTCGCGTCCGGAGGTCAGGGGTCGTCCACCGGGTCCGGTTCGTCCGATGCGGACCGGTCGTCCGCCGAGCGCGGACCGCTCGGCCACCGCTCCCGGCCCGACGGCCCGGCATCCGCGGGCCTCCCCGGCTCCACCGCCGGCCCGTCGTCCGTGGCCGGGGGCTCGTCCGTGGCCGGGGGCTCGCCGGGCTCGGCCGCACCGTCCGTTCCCGGGCCCGCGTGGTCGAGCCCGCTCGAACAGGCACGGGCGCAGGTCGCGGCCGAGCCGGCCGTCGCACCACCGGTGATCGACGACAGCGCGATCAGCCTCGACGACGAGCCGGTCGACGGCGCCGGCGACGTGGGGGTGCCGGTCATCGAGCGGGTGCTCGGGGGCACCGTGGTCGCCGAGGACCGACGATGAGCCTCGCCTACCAGGCGAGCAAGGCAGTCACCGTGCCCGTCACCAAGGCGCTCTGGCGGCCGACCATCGTCGGCACCGAGCACGTGCCGCCGTCCGGTGGTGTCGTCCTCGCGAGCAACCACCTCTCGTTCATCGACTCCTTCGCGATCCCCATCGCCTCCCCGCGCACGGTGAGCTTCCTCGCCAAGGCCGAGTACTTCACCGGAACGGGCATCGGCGGTGCCGTGCGGCGGGGGTTCTTCGAGGGCTTCGAGGCCGTCCCGGTCGACCGCCGCTCCTCGCGAGCAGCCCAGGAGTCCCTCGATGCCGGCCTGGCGGTGCTCCGCGCCGGCCGGGTGTTCGGCATCTATCCCGAGGGCACCCGCTCGCGCGACGGCCGTCTGTACCGGGGACGCACCGGTGTCGCCTGGCTCGCGCTCACCGCCGGGGTGCCGGTGGTGCCGGTGGGGCTCACTGGCACCGACGAGGTGCAGCCGATCGGGTCCAACCGGCCACGGCTGGCGAAGGTGACCGTGCGGTTCGGCCCGCCGATCCTGCCCGCGCCGTATGCCGGGATGCCGGCCGGCCGGGCCCGCCGGGCACTCACCGACGCTGTCATGGACGCCATCGCCGGGCTCACCGGTCAGGAACGGGTCGACCGGTACAACGAGCTGCCGCCCGGCTCCACCGGCGCCGCCGTAGGCCTGTAGAGCGTCATCCGGCCGGGCGAGGCGTCCTCGGGAGGGGAGTACACGACGTAGGCTCGCGGGTGTGTACGAAGGCGCTGTCCAGGACCTCATCGACGAGCTCGGCCGACTACCGGGCATCGGGCCCAAGAGTGCGCAGCGACTGGCGTTCCACCTGCTCCAGGCAGACCCGGCCGACGTGTCGCGCCTGGTCACCGCGCTCACCGAGGTCAAGGCGC
>JBOFLR010000551.1:0-3125 GCA_051657965.1 Dermatophilaceae bacterium | reverse complement strand
CGATGCCGGTCACGGTGTGCAGGGCACCGACGAGGAAGCGCACCGGAGACGCCGGGTCGTCCCACCACCCGGCCGCCACCGCGCCGAGCGGCATCCCGCCCAGGATGCCCACCGTTACACAACCCAGTGCCAACCGGCGGAGCAGGGCGACGTGCTCCCAGGGCCGGTCCAGCAGCCCGGCACGCGCCACCGCGGCGCCGATGAGGAACGGCCCGACCAGCGCCAGGCTGACCCCGATGACGCCGACGTTGATCGCCCAGTTGGTGACGCGTGGCACCAGCTCCGACACGTACGCGCCGGTGTCGCCGTCGGGCACGAAGTCGCCCCGGCCGTCGCTGCTGCCGATCAGGACGGCGAGCACCATGACGCTGATGCCGCCGACGACCAGCTGGATCCACCGACGCCGCTCGATGAGCAGCACCGCGATCAGGCCAGAGACCCCGTACGCACCGAGGATGTCGCCGTGGAAGAGCAGGCCGGCATGCAGCAGACCGAACACGACCAGCCAGAGGTTGCGGCGCATCACCAACCGCCGGGCCGCCGACCGGGTCGCCCCGAACGCCTGCTGCCTGCGCAGCATGTGCCAGGTGCCGTACCCGAACAACATGGCGAACATCGGGTAGGACCGCCGGTCGACCACGGTGGCGACCACGAAGTCGAGCACGTTGTCGAGCGCGGTGCCACCGACGAGCCGGAAAGCGGCCTCGATCTCGCGCCCGTAGAAGTACGTCGACACGTTGGCCAAGGCGATGAACAGCAGGACGCAGCCCCGCGCGAGGTCCGGCGCCTGCGATCGTTCGCGGTCGCTGGTCGGGCCGCTCGGCGGCCCCTCCGGCACGGTGGTCGGGCTGGACAGCTCGGTCGAGCCGGCTCCGGCGGTCATGGTGGGACGCTCCGATCGGTCGGCGAGGAGACTGTGGTCGCCGACCATGCTGGGTGACCCTCGGGCCCAGCACATCGGGGGAAGTACCGATTGCGGCACTCCGGATCTCCATGTCCGTCGCTTCGATCGCGGGCCGCTGCTCGCGCGTCGACGCACCGACGACGCCGCCGTCCACGCGATCACGACCGCGCGCCCGTCGATCGCTCGCCTGTCAATGGGCGGCGCCGCCACCGTCGACGCGATCACGACCGCGCGCCCGTCGACGGGCGAGCAACGCCGCCACCGTCGACGGGATCGCGTCGGCGACCGCACGAGCCCGCACCGGTCCGCCGGGGTTCGCGCGGTCGGCCGCCACGCCGTGGACGAGTGCGCCCAGCGCCCCGGCCTCGCCCGCCGGCACCCCGCCGGCGAGCAGCGTCCCGACTAGCCCGGCCAGAACGTCACCGGCTCCTGCGGTGGCCAGCCACGGCGGCGCGTCCGCCTGGCTCCACACCGGCGCCCCGGCATCCGGCGGCACCACGAGCGTCGCGGACCCCTTGAGCAGCACCGTCATCCGGGTGCGGGCCGCGAGCGCGCGCGCCGCCCGGAGCCGCCCAGCGGCGACCGACTCGGCACTCACCTCACCGAGGCCGTGGCCGCCGAGCCGGGCGAGCAGCCGCGCGCACTCGCCCGCGTGCGGCGTCAGCAGCGTCTCCCGGCCCTCGCGAGACCGGATGACGTCGTCGTCCACCAGGTCGAGCCCACCGGCGTCGACCACCACCGGCTCGGCGCCGCGCAGTGCCGCGCGCGCGGCATCCAGCTGCGCCCTCGCGCCGGCCACCCTGGAGCGCACGTCGAGCCCTGGCCCGACCACCCAGGCCTGCACCCGGCCCGGTCCGTGCACCGCCTCCGGCACCGCCGCCGACACCAGCCCGGTCGGGGTCGCCGTGCCCACGTACCGCACCATGCCGACCCCGGAGGACACCGCGGATGACGTGCACAGCACCGCCGCGCCCGGGTACGACTCACCCCCGGCGACCACGCCGAGCACCCCGCGCGAGTATTTGTCGTCGTCCGGGCCCGGCACCGGCCAGCGCCCGGCGACGTCGTCGTGGTCGAGGCGGCGGACCGCGGGGAGGCCGTCGAGCTCGAGGCCGATGTCGACCACGGTGAGCACCCCGCAGGCCCGCTCGGTGGCCGGTAGCAGGTGGACCGGCTTGGCCGCCGAGAACGTCACCGTCTCGTCGGCGAACACGCCGTCGGCGTCGAGCACCTCGCCCATCGGGTCCTGACCGGAGGGCAGGTCGACGGCGATGACATGCGCCGACGCGGGCAGCACCGCCACCCACTCGTGCGCCCACTCGGGCAGGCCCGGGCGAGCGCCGATGCCGAGCACGCCGTCGAGCACGACGTCGGCCTCGCGCAGTGCCGCGGCGTCGCGGGTGAGGATGACTCCCGCCTCCTCGGCAGCGGCGCGTGCCCCCTCGTGCACGACGTCGTGGTGCAGCGCCACCGCGTTCCAGCCCGCCTCGGCCAGCCGGGCGAGCGCGAACATCGCATCGGCGCCGTTGTGCCCCGGCCCGACCAGCGCGGCGACGGTGCGTCCCCGGCATTCGGTCAGGCGCGCCGCGGTCACCGCGGCCAGGCCCTCGACCGCCCGCGCCATCAGCTCGCCGTCCGCGAGCCCGGCCATGAGCGCACGCTCGGCCGCGTACACGTCATCGGTCGACCACGCGGCGATCACGGCTGCTCCACTCGGCGCTCGGCGGCGTGCACGTCATCCGTCACCCAGGGCGCGATCACGGGTGCTCCACCCGGCGCTCGGCGACCACCACGGCCGAGGCGATGCCGGCGTCGTGCGACAACGACACGTGGATGACGGTGACGCCCAGCTCGGCGACCCGCGCCGCCACGGTGCCGCGCACCTCGATGTGCGGCCGGCCGTCGGCGTCGCGGTGGACCTCGGCGTCTTGCCAGCTCATGCCCGTGGGGGCGCCGAGCGCCTTGGCCAGGGCCTCCTTGGCCGCGAACCGGGCGGCCTGGGAACTCAGTGGAAGCACCCGCTCGGTCGGCGTGAAGAGCCGGGCGCCGAGCGCGGCCGTACGCTCCAGGGTGGCGCCGAACCGGGCGATGTCGACGACGTCGATACCCACCCCGACGATCATCGGCGAGCCGGCGTCACTCGACGGTGACGGAGGTGACGGACTTGGCCGACGTCATGGTGCGGCATCCGCGCCCTCACTCCACGGTGACGGACTTGGCC
>JBOFLR010000550.1:0-7863 GCA_051657965.1 Dermatophilaceae bacterium | reverse complement strand
TACCAGCGTCAGGTCGACGCGGCCCGCGCCGCCGGGATGACCGTCGGGCACTACTGGCTCAGCGGCGACTTCCAGTCACCCACCGCAGCCGCCGACTACTTCGTCGACCACCTGCACGACTACCGGCCCGGCGACGTGGTGGCGTTGGACGTCGAGGTCCTCGACGACTCGACCCGGTTGTGGGGCGACACGGAGGTTGCCGCGTTCTTCACCCGGGTGAAGGAGCGGCTCGGTGCGGTCGTGCCGTGGTTCTACATCAGCGCCTCCCCGCTGCGTAGCGGCAGCTGGCCGGCGACCATCGCCACCGGCGCCAAGCTGTGGGTCGCCTCCTACGGCCGCAACGACGGCAGCTATCCCGGGGCGCCGGACATCGGCACGGCCTACCCGGCCTGGGCTGCGCACCAGTACACCTCGATGGGCCGGGTCGGCGGGGTGTACCCGGTGGACCTCAATCGAGCACTCACCACCGCCTTCGACCCGGTCACGGAAAGCCCCGTCACACCGCCTCTACCGAAGTCGTCCACCGAGCAGGACGGCGTACCGGGGCCCGTTCTCTACCGGCGGATGCAGAACTGGCTGCGGATGACGCAGGACTACGAGGGGCCGATCGATGGTCTGCCCGGGACCACCACGTGGAAGGCGCTGCAGAGCGCCCTCCGCCAGGACTTCGAGTATGCCGGCCCGGCGGACGGCGTCATGGGACCGCAGTCCTGGAAGGCCCTGCAGCTCCTGGCTCAGCGCGAGGGCGGCTACCGCGGGCCGCTCGACGGCGTGATGGGCCCGAACTCCTGGCGCGGGGTCGCGACCTTCCTCAACGCCGACCGGTGGGACTGACGACCCGGTTCGCCCTCAGACACCCCGACCGCAGTGACCACGACACCATCGACCGAGGAGAGAAGACCATGACACGTCCACGACCAGAACCACCCCTGCAGCAGCGATCCTATGGGCTCGACCGCCGTCGCTTCCTCCGGCTCACCGGGGTCGGCGGGGCGGGGCTCGCCCTGGGCGTCGCCGGAGTCGGCCCGCTGGCCGGCACCGCTCACGCCGCAGCTATCGACGCGATCACGCTCGGCAATCGGATCTTGTCGTCTACACCCGACAGGACGGACTGGGACCAGTGGTGTCAGGCAGCCCAGTACTGGGCCGTGAAGGTGGCACGCGGTGGCGAGCCGGCATCCTATGGCAGCGCCATCATCGCCTACCGGGCCAGCCCGATCGCGTCCATGGACCTGGCGGCCGCTCCGGCCGGGACCTTCTCCTACTGGGACATCGGCACTCACGGCCACGTGGTGACCAACATCGGCAACGGGTACTGCATCAACACCAGCCGCCACACCGGCACGGTCGTCGACTTCGGTCGCGGTCTGCGGATCACCCGAACTGCCGAGTACGGCCCGGCCAGCGGCGCGCGCTACCTCGGCTGGTCCTACTACAACGGGGCGAACGGTCAGATCGACATGGTGCCGTGGTCCCCGAGCGGCGGCGGTGGCGGTCAGACCTGGGCCTTCAACGAGCCGGACGCCGCGATGCAGGAGCGCATCCAGGCAGCACTCAAGGCCCGCGGCCGCTACCACGGCCTGGTGGACGGGGACTGGGGGCTCGAGTCGATCAAGGGCATTCAGACCACGATCCAGAACGTGGGCTACAAGGGAGACGTCGACGGCAAACCCGGCCCCAACACCTGCCACTACGTGCAGGTGTACGCGCAGAAGTTCGGCGACTACACGGGACCGATCGACGCGGTGCTCGGGCCGCACTCCTGGGCCGGCTTCGCACTCGGGCTCGAGCGCCCGTGAGCAGCTGCTGAGCAGTCCCGGCAACGCGGCGCTGCTCCGGCACATCGCCCGTCCCGTGGTTCTCGGCCGGATGCCGCCCCGGCCGAGGACCACGACGTCCCGGCGACGGAGCTCGAGCGGCGCCGCACCGTGCTCGTCGTAGTGAAGCCTGTGCCAGCACGGCGTGAGGAGGAGGCGGCGTCATCCGTCCGGCCGCAAGCTCGCGCCTCGGTGGTGCGGTCATCGCCGCGTGCGCGCAGGGTTCTGCGTCGGAAGTGGAGCACCCGGCCGAGTCCATTGTGAGCAGCGAGCGCGCGACCGCCCGTGACCGCGCGTGCCCGCTGGTACCGGTGGCACGCCATCCATGATGTATCTGATCAGATACTATCGTCGCGGAGGCGATGGACATGGATCACATAGCGGAGGCTGGCATGAGCGTGCTCAAGCGTGCGCGTCGCGGCGCGGGCTTGACCCAGGCCGAGCTTGCGGAGCGCGCCAAGACTTCGCGGACTGCGGTGTCCGCCTACGAGCACGGGCGGAAGTCGCCGTCGCTGAGCACGCTCGAACGGTTGCTGGAGGCTCTTGGCTACGAGGTCGAGGCTCGGCCGCGACCGTCCTTCGCGACCGTGATCGGTCGGGGAGGGCGGGACTACGTCGTACCGGATCAGCTGCCATGCCTGCCGGTCGAGGAGTCCCTGGCAACCGTCGACGTGCCGCTCCATCTGGACTGGTCCGCACCAGGTCGGGTCGTCAACCTTGCCGACCGCGCGCAGCGCGCGCGGTTCTACGAGATTGTGCTGCGTGAGGGTGCGGCGTCCGACGTCGAGCGGTACGTCGACGGAGCACTCCTGGTCGATCTGTGGCCCGAGCTGGTGCTCCCGGCGGCGGTGCGACGGGCGTGGCGGCCTCTCGTCGCGCCGTACGTGTCGACGTGAGCACGGGTGACCGGCTCACCTCGTTTCAGCTGGAGGTGGCCCGGCTGTTCTTCGGTCTCAGTGCGGGGAAGCAGTTCCTTCTCGCGGGCGGCGCATCGCTCGCGGCTCAAGGCCTCACCGAGCGCCCGACAGAGGACCTCGACTTCTTCACGACCCCCGCTCGGGCGGACAGCGTCCTGCTCGCTCTCACCGAGTTGACCGCGGCGTGCCGACGGAAGGGGTGGACAGTGACCGTCATCCGACGTAGTGAGACCTTCGCTCGGGTAGCCATCGATGGCGAGGGAGCGGTACTCGTCGACCTGGCCGTCGACTCCGAGCCGCGTCTGCCGTCACACCACGGCGTCGCGGGGCCGACCTTCGACCCGCTCGAGCTGGCTGGTCGAAAGCTGCTTGCCCTCTACGACCGGGCGGCCGCTCGGGACTTCGTCGATGTGCACGCTCTCGTCGGACGCTTCGGCACCCAGCCCCTGCTCGACATGGCCGCGGACGTGGACCCTGGGCTCGATCTCGATGTCCTCGCCGACATGTTCGACACCATCGCCCGCTACGACGACGGGGCCCTCGCGCTCGGTCCGAACTCCGATCCGACAGCACTTCGCAGTTTCTTCGCCCGCTGGGCCGGCGAGCTGAAGGAGCCGACGGAGAACTCTCGGTAGCGTCGGACTACACCATGTCAGCTGTCTCGGCTCGAGCCGGAGAACAGATACGGACGGCGAGCCAAGCTCGCTGACTTCGCTCGACGCCGACGCGGGGGGCGGGGCAGTCTCCGGACTTCATCAGAATGGGCCCGCCGGCTGAGGACCGACTGCCATGATCGGGTCCGGTACCTCCGCAGGGGTGGTGTTCGCCGGCGGTCGGTCTCGACCGCACCCTGATCGAGGAGGCAACGTGGTCTCGTCCAACAACGCGAAGCGCGCAGTGGCGCAGCGGCTGAACTCGGGCCTCGACCGGGGCGTCCAGGTGTCTCGGCCGGTGCTTCTCCGGCATATCGCGCAGTCCCGACGCTCGCGACCCGACGCTATGCCGGCGGAGATCATCGACGTGCTGGGTAGGCGCTTCACGGCCGCCGTGAGCGCCACCGGCGCGGCCTCGGGCGGAGCTGCCGCAGTCCCAGGGGTCGGGACGCCCGCAGCATTGGGGCTCGCCCTCGGCGACGCCACCGGCTTCACCGCAGTGGCGGCCCTCTACGTGCTCTCCCTCGCCGAGATCCACGACCTTCCGGTCACCGAGCTCGAGCGGCGCCGCACCCTTCTTCTCGGTGTCCTGCTCGGCGATGCGGGCGCCAAGTCGGTCCAGAAGGTCGCGGCGCGGACCGGTCCACACTGGGGGAAGGCTGTGGTCAAGTCGGTCCCGGTTGAGGCCCTTCGGCAGGTGAACCGAGTCCTCGGTCACAACTTCATCACCAGGTACGGGACGAGGCAGGGCGTCCTCGTCCTCGGAAAGCAGGTGCCGTTCGGTATCGGCGCGGCCATCGGTGGGGTCGGCAACGCAGCGTTCGCCCGGCTCACGATCCGCAGCGCCAAGCGCGCGTACGGGCCGGCTCCGGCACACTGGCCCGCTCACCTCGAGCGCCATCGGCCCTACGAGGCCGAGGACCTCGACGACGTGAGCGCTGCCATCGATAGAGGCGCTGCCGTCGATGTCCGCCCCGACGGACGGTCGTGACCGTCGCGTCGCAGCTCCGCACTGGGTGAGCACTGCTGCGTCGATCGAGCGGGGGCAGCAGCGGGTGGTGGCGGGCGTCATCGGGCCGATCCGCTGAGCTCCGCCTGCCACGTGCAGCACGTGCCCGTCGAACTACAGGGCGCTGAGGTGCCGCTGTGCCACCGTCCGGAGTGCCGGGGTGAAGCCGGCGCGCTTGTCGTGACAGCCGGTCCAGCCGTGCTCGGTGACGACGTAGACATCGCCGTCGAAGGCAGAGCGGACGTGGTTGCTGTAGTGCCACGCCAGCATCCAGAAGGTCTCCTCCGGCCCCGGCACTACCCGCCCGGTCCGGCAGACGACGGTGACCAGGACGGATCGTGGCGGTTCCCAGCCGCCGTCGCGCCACGGCCGAGGCCCGACCATCTCCTCGGCATGTGACCGCAGCAGGTCGGACGCGTCGAACCGGGTCGGTCGTGCCCCGCGGTGCACCCGCACTGCGTCGAGGACAACCTGCTCCGGCGCGTCCGCGCGCGGCAGCCGGGCGACGAGCACGTCACCAGCCGCCGGCCGGCATCGCCGGAGGACGTCGTCGATGACTGCTGCCGGGTCGTTGCCATCCCAGGGTCGCGAATCGTCATGCGCGAGACGGTGCCAGAAGCACGCCCGGCGCCGAGCCCGTCATCCACAGGTCACGGCTTGTGGATGACGCGCCGCAGCTGTCCCCGCGACAGGGCAGGCTGGGCGGCGGTCACCGAGGATGACGAGGAGTGGGCGATGGGATACGACACCGAGTACCTGGGGCACCTCGAGGTCACCCCGCCGCTGAACCGGGCTGAGGTGGAATGGCTCTCGGGCTTCGCCGACTGGGGCGCCCTGCCCGACGGCGACCTGTTCATGCTGCCGATGAACCCGCGGGCCGCGCTGGCGGTCGCCTTCCGGAACGCGGGCGACGGGGTGCCCGGCCCGAGGAACATCCCGTACGGCATTCGCGACTGGCGCGTCTCCGACGACGGCACCCGAATCTCCTGGCGGCGCGCACCGAAGTCGAACGATGCCGCCTGCACCCTCACGTTCCTCGTCGAGACCTACCTCGGCGTGGATGCGGCCGCGAGATCGAGTGACCACCCCGACTTCGCGGCGTTCACCTTCGACCACCGGCTCGACGGGCTGATCGTCGGCGAGCGGGACGACACCGAGGAGCTGTTCCTCCTCGAGGTGAACGACAGTGTCGTCACTCGCCACACCATCGTTCCCGGAGTGCAGGCGTGGCGCGGGTGACGTGTGTCAGGAGGCGGGCCGCGTCATCCGGCCTGCTCGCGGAGATGCCGGACGAACCGCCCGGTCCCAGCTCTCCGAATCTTCCTATAGATGGAACACATTTTCCGTCTATGCGTAGTGATGGGCCGGCCCTGCTTCCGGTGTTCAGGTCGCAGCATCAGGCAGAGCTGCTGATGTGGCTCTACCTACACACTGACACCGAGTACGGCGTCAGTGATCTCGCCGTGCGTCTCGGCGTGCCGCTGTCGACCCTCCACCGGGAGGTGGTCCGCCTTGACCAGGCGGGTTTGGTCACCAGTCGCACGCTCGGCCGTAACCGTCTGATCCGGGCCGACGCCACCCATCCTGCTGCGGAGGCACTCACCCGCCTCTTAGAGGTGACCTTCGGGCCGCGCGCGGTCGTCGCCGAGGAGTTCGCCGTTCCGGGGGCGCAGCAGGTGGTGATCTTCGGTTCCTGGGCTGCTCGCTACGCGGGAGAGGCCGGCCCACCCCCGCGCGACATCGACGTGCTGGTCGTGGGCAAGGTCGACCGCGCCGACGTCTACGATGCCGCCGACCGGGCCTACGCCCGGCTCGGCACGGAGGTCAACCCGGTCGTACGGTCGGTCACGCAGTGGGAGAACGCGCCTGACGCGCTGGTTGCACAGATCAAGGCGTCGGCACACACCGTCGTCATGGATGCTCGCGGGTCGGTGGATGCCTGATGGTCAGGTGGAGTATCGGCGAAGCCGACACCGAGGCACTTCTCGCCGACGGCCATCTGCAGCCGCTCGTCGGCGACGCCGCACACGGCGAGCGGTTGCTGGCCAGGGCCTCGACCACGCTGGAGACCGCGAGGTCGGCAATCGAGACCGACCCCAACTCGGCCTTCGTTCTCGCGTACGACGCGGCACGGCAGGCCTCACCGCTCTGCTCGCGCACCAGGGGTTGAGGCCGACGACCAAAGGAGGGCGCTACGTCATCGAGCGTGCAGTCCGAGCGCAGTTCGGCCAGGGCTTCCGACAGTTCGGCGCACTGCGGCGACGACGCAACGAGCTGGAGTACCCCCAGCGACCCGGGGACGATGCCGAGACGGATGAAGCCGCTGAGGCAGTGGAGAACGCGAACGCGATCATCACCGCCGCTCGTGCCGTGCTCGACCAGCTCGGCATCTTCTGAACGCCCGGGCAGGGAGGACGTCGGCGCTGCCTGATGTCGCGGTTGCCTGGGACGACAAGTCAGCCGAGGTATGCCGCCGTAAGGCGAGCGTGTCGTCGGGCCGCCCTCGTCGTTGCTGCCCGTCGCAGGGCGACCGCCGTCTCGTTCGGAGGTGTCGATCGGCGGGTCAGGGGTCGCTCGCGACGAGCTCGACCTCGTAGCCGTCGGAGTTGGCCAGGTAGGCGCCGTAGGTCCCGGGCCCGCCGGCGTGCGGATGCCGGTCGGCGAAGAGCAGCGCCCAGCCGTGCTCGCGCGCCTCGGCGGTGAGGGCGTCGACCCTCACACGGTCGCCGGCATAGAAGGCGAGGTGGTTCAGGCCGGGCCGGGTACGGTCGTGCTTCTCTCCGCGCATCGCGACGGACTGCTCGACGACGAGGTAGGTGTCGCCGAGCCGCCAGCTGCGTCCGTCGGCCCACTCCTGGAACAGCTGGTAGCCGAGCTCGCCGAGCAGCCATCCCCACTCGGCGGTGGCTCGCGCGAGGTCGGGCACCCAGAGCTCGATGTGATGCAGGGTCCCTGGTGTCGGCGCGTTCGTCCGGAACCGGCCGGCGGGTGACTCCGACGTCTCTCGGGCTGCATCGCGCACGCTGCACCCTCCCGAGCCGATGCGCCCGCGTCAACCCGCGGACGAGGATGCAGCCCGAACAGCGACCTCGCGGCGGAACGCCGGGGCTGACGTCATCCGCGATCTGTGGTGGAGTGGGGTAGGTGAGTCCGACGAGCAGGGGGCGTCCGAAGGGCCGAGGCCGCAGCGGCAAGGCGGGCCAGCGGCATCCGGCCCACCACCGGCCACCGAGCGATGCCGAGAACGCGCTGCGCGATGTCGTCGCCCACTCCGGTGAGCTGCTCGGCGGCACGCGCATCGAGGCGCAGCTGCTGGCCGGTGCCTGGCTGGGCACCGCATGGCTGGGCCGCGACCTGGGCGCCCGCGACGCCGAGGCGAGCTTCGTGCGCGAGCTGCTCGCCCTGGTGCGCCGCAGACGCCGACCCGAGCTGTGGGTCGCCGTGCACGTGCTCGCGACCGTGCCGGA
>JBOFLR010000549.1:0-11906 GCA_051657965.1 Dermatophilaceae bacterium | reverse complement strand
GAGACCGACAGACCGGATGCCGGCCACGCACCTCCCGCGTGGCGAGGCGGTGCGTGCCAGGACCTCGGCCGTGGACGACGTCCGGTCGACGCTGGCGATCAACGGGAGGAGTACCACTCGACCTCCGCTCAGCAAGGGGAGCGGGTCGAGATAGCTGGCCTCGCGCCGCGCCCCCAGGTGCAGGCACACCGCGGTCCCGCAATGGGCGACGGCACCCGCCGAGACCGACAGCATCCCCAAGGGTGCGCCGGTGGACACCCGGTCGCCGCGGGCGACTTGCACGTCGAGCGGCTCGTAGGTGCTCTCGAGGCCGGAGTCGTGCCGCACGGTGACGGTGCCCCGACCGGCGACCTGGCCGGCGTGTGTCACGACGCCGTCGTCGACCGCCCGCACCGCTGCTCCCGCCGAGCCGCCGAGATCGAGGCCGCGATGACCCGGCCCGTACTCGCTGCGCGGCGCGACGAACTCCCGGAGCACACGAGGCCGCGGCGAGAGCGGCCACGCCCACACCGGGGCGGCCCGACCCACAGTGGGCCCACCGCTCGCCTCCCCGGTGCCCGCTCGGGCCTCGACGGCAGCTGCGGGCACCGACGGGGGCTCGTCGGCCAGCGTCGTGGCGATCACCGCAGAACCGGCGACGAGGAGAGCGACAGCGAGACCGGATGGCGAGGGCACGTCATCCACTGTCCTCGGACCTGGCACTCGCCGGCCGCCTCCTCCGGTGGCGGCCGCCCATCTGTGGATGACGGTCGGCGAGCGGTGCCGCTGTGGATGACGGTCGGCGAGCGGTGCCGCTGTGGATGACGGTCGGCGAGTGATGCCGCTGTGGACGAGGGACGCCGCCGGTCAGCGACGAAGGGCCGCGAGGCGGCGCACGGCTTCGTCGAGCACGTCGTCCCGTTTGCAGAAGGCGAACCGCACGAGAGTCCGAGCGGCGTCGACGTCGTCGTGGAAGACCGACACCGGCACCGCGGCGACACCGGCCCGCTCCGGCAGCGCCTCGCAGAACGCCATGGCGTCAGTGGCGCCGAGCGGAGCCGCGTCGACGACGACGAAGTAGGTGCCCCGCGGCACCGATACCGCGAGCCCGGCCCGCGCCAGGCCGGCCACGAGGCGGTCGCGCTTGCGCTCCAACGACGACGCGAGCCGCGCGTACACGTCATCCGGGAGGTCGAGACCGGCCGCCACCGCCGGCTGGAACGGCCCGGACCCGACGTAGGTGAGGAACTGCTTCACCGACCGCACCGCCGCCACGGCCTCCGCCGGCCCCGACACCCAGCCGACCTTCCATCCGGTCGTGGAGAACGTCTTGCCCGCCGACGAGATGCTCAGCGTGCGCTCCCACATGCCCGGCAGGGTCGCCACGGGCACGTGCTCGGCACCGTCGAACGTGAGGTGCTCGTACACCTCGTCGGTGACCACCCACGCACCCACCTCCTTCGCCAGGTCACATACGAGCTCGATCTCGTTCCGCGAGAACACTTTTCCTGTCGGATTGTGCGGGGTGTTGAGCAGTACCAGCTTCGTGCGCTCGGTGAACGCGGCTCGCAGCGACGCCTCGTCGACGGCGAAGTCGGGAAACCGCAGCACCGACGTACGTCGCACACCGCCGGCCAGCGCGATGGTCGCGGCATACGAGTCGTAGTAGGGCTCGAAGGTCACGACCTCGTCGCCGGGTCGTACCAGTGCCAGCACGGTGGCGGCGATGGCCTCGGTGGCGCCCACCGTGACGAGCACCTCGCGCGCCGGGTCGACCTCCAGCCCGTAGAACCGCCGCTGGTGGCGGGCGATCGCGGCGAGCAGCTCCGGAGCCCCCGGGCCCGGCGGGTACTGGTTGCGGCCGCCACGGATCGCGGCCACCGCGGCGTCGAGCACCTCGGCCGGTCCGTCGGTGTCGGGGAAGCCCTGACCGAGGTTAATCGCCCCGTGCTCGGCCGCCAGCGCCGACATGGTCGCGAAGACCGTGGTCCCGAACGGCGCGAGCGCCGGGTGACCGAGGGGCAGTACCGGGCGGCCGGTCGGCGCTGTCGTGGACGGCTGCGACACCATGCCGAGCAGGGTATGCGGAGCGCCCGTCGACCGCGCGTCCCGGAGCCGGCCCGGACCAGCAGGCCGGGCCGGATGACGCACGGCCGCTTTGCGAGGATCGCCCGGTGACCTTTCGCGCACCCCCGCCGCTTGCCCCCGGTGACACCGTGGTCGTCCTGGCACCGGCGGGCGCCGTCGTCGAGAGCCGCGAGCGGGTGGAGCGGGGGGATGGCGGTCCTGCGCTCCTGGGGTCTGGAGGTCGGATGGTTCGACGGTGCGCGTGGCGTCCTGGTCGGCGACGTGACGATGTCGTCGCCACCCACCGAGGTGGAGGCGGTAGTCCGCGACCGGCTGCTCTCGCTGGGCGTCCCGGTCTGGGCGGGCGGGGCGTTCGGGCACGGACCCGAGAACCTGGCCCTGCCGTTCGGCGCCGAGGTGGTGCTCGACCACGGTGAGCTGCGGCTCGACCTGCGCTGACCTCACGCGGTCGAGCGTTTCGCCGTCGACCGTTCGTGCGCCCGCGAACGGCACCGCGGGATCACCGATTACCGGCGCGCCGCCCGTGGCCCGTACGATGTGCGGTGGCCTGCCGCGTGCTCGCACGTGAACGGCAAATTCGCGCGTCCGTCCCTCGTGACCAGCTTCGGCTCCGAACGAGGGCGCCACCCACGGCAGTGGCGCGGCACCGTCATCCCACCTGCGGATGTCGGCACCGCGTCCGGGGGTTGCGTCGGGCGCCAGGCAGGTGGCACCGCCGAGGCGGCAGCCACCGACGTAACTGACAACCCCCACAGCACGAGGAGAACGACGATGGCCGTCGTCACCATGCGCCAGCTCCTGGAGAGTGGCGTCCACTTCGGGCACCAGACCCGCCGGTGGAACCCGAAGATGAAGCGCTTCATCATGACCGAGCGCAACGGCATCTACATCATCGACCTGCAGCAGTCGCTGACCTACATCAACAACGCCTACGAGTTCGTCAAGGAGACGGTCGCCCACGGCGGCACCATCCTGTTCGTCGGCACGAAGAAGCAGGCGCAGGAGCCGGTCGCCGAGCAGGCGACCCGGGTCGGGATGCCGTACGTCAACCACCGCTGGCTCGGTGGCATGCTCACCAACTTCCAGACGATCTCCAAGCGGCTGACCCGCCTGAAGGAGCTCGAGGAGATCGACTTCGCCGACGTCGCCGGGAGCGGGCGCACGAAGAAGGAGCTGCTGATCCTGCAGCGCGAGAAGGACAAGCTCGAGAAGACGCTCGGCGGCATCCGCTCGATGAGCCGGGTCCCCTCGGCGGTGTGGATCGTCGACACCAAGAAGGAGCACCTGGCCGTCGACGAGGCGCGCAAGCTCGGCCTGCCGGTGATCGCCATCCTCGACACGAACTGCGACCCTGACGAGGTCGACTACAAGATCCCCGGCAACGACGACGCGATCCGTTCGGTGACCCTGCTCACCCGGGTGGTCGCCGATGCCGTCGCCGAGGGCCTGATCGCCCGCTCCGGTGGGAGCTCCGCCGCCACCGGTGAGGAGGCCCAGCCCGCGGAGGAGCCGCTTCCGGAGTGGGAGCGCGAGCTGCTGGCCGGCGAGGCCGCCCAGACCGCTGCGGCCGTGGCACCGGAAGCCGGCACCACCGCGGCGGCCACCGCGCCCGAAGCCGCCGACACCGCCCCCGCGGTCGAGGTCGCGGCAGCCGCGGACGAGACCCCTGCGGAGGCCGCCGAGTCTGCTGCGGTCGAGCCGAGCCCCGCGTCCGCCGGGCAGGATGCCGCCACCGGCGGGGCCGACGCCGATGCTCTTATCCCGGTCGCCGAGGTCCCCGACGACGTGTCGGCGGATGCCGCGGCAGCTGAGCCGGTGACGGCCGAGAAGGCCTGAGCCGCAGTCCGGTCCACCCCTGACATCGAGAGTAAGGACGAAGAAAGTCTCATGGCGAACTACACCGCAGCTGACATCAAGGCGCTGCGCGAGAAGACGGCCGCCGGGATGATGGACGTCAAGAAGGCGCTCGACGAGGCCGACGGCGACCTGGCCAAGGCCGAGGAGATCCTGCGGGTCAAGGGCCAGAAAGGCGTCACCAAGCGAGAGGGCCGTACCGCGTCCAACGGGCTGGTCGCCGCCCAGGCGGGAGGCGGTTCCGGGACGCTCGTCGAGGTGCTGTGCGAGACCGACTTCGTCGCCAAGGGTGAGCGTTTCGTCGCCCTGGCCGACGAGGTGCTGGCCCAGGCGGTGGCCACCCAGGCCGCCGACGCCGACGCCCTGCTCGCGTCGACCCTCGGCGACGGCCGCACCGTCAAGGAGCTGCTCGACGGGGCCAACGCCACCATCGGCGAGAAGATCGAGGTCAAGCGGGTCGCCCGGGTCGAGGGCGAGCACGTCGTCTCGTACCTGCACAAGACCAGCCCCGACCTGCCCGCACAGATCGGCGTGATCGTGGCCACCAAGGGCGGCGACGAGGTCGTCGCGCGCGACGTCGCCATGCACGTCGCGGCCTTTGCACCCTCGGTGCTGCGCCGCGACGACATCGACGAGGCCACCGTCGAGAACGAGCGACGGCTCGCCGAGGCCACCGCGAAGGAAGAGGGCAAGCCGGAGGCCGCCCTGCCGAAGATCGTCGAGGGCCGGGTCGGCGGCTTCTTCAAGGAGAATGTGCTGCTCGAGCAGCCGTTCGCCAAGGAGCCGAAGAAGACCGTCGCGAAGGTCCTGGAGGAGAGCGGCGCCGAGGCCACCGCCTTCGCCCGCTTCCGCGTCGGTTCCTGAGCCTGCGGCCGGATCAGCCGGCGGGACCACCCAGCGGCACCGGATGCAGTCCGCTCACCTACGTGCCGCGTAGGAGGCCGAGCGGGCGGCATCCGTGCGTGCAGCTTGAGACGTCGAGTGACGGGTGGGGTCGCAGGTGTGGGTTGCTGGCAACGACCCCGCGCTCGCCCGATCTGCGCCGACCTCTCATCTCGATCGGTGCTCGCAGTCGCCGTTGCCGGTTTGTTCAAGACACGCTTCCTCGGCGTTTATAGCGTCGTCGTCCATGAGCCAGAACGTCAGCAGGCGATCGTCACAGGCCCCGCTCGCTGGAGGTGCACCCGGGAGCACCGACACTCCGCGATCACGGTGGGCATCCATCGTGCTGGTGCCCTCGCTGGTTGCTGCGACGGTGCTGGTCGCGACCGGCAGCGGCGGCGACGTGCTGCTTGCCGCCAGTGCCGCCGGAGGCAGCACCGTGATGCAGCTGCTCCTTCTCGCCCCACTGATCGTCCTCGGCCTTCGGGGGCGAATCATGGCGGATGGAAGGCAACACCGCCGGGACCTCGCACTGTTCGCCGGATTGTTGGCGCTCTATCTCTTTACGCTTTCTCTTCCTCGACTCCCCGGCACTGAGGAAACCTTGTTCCCCTGGGCGGTGAAGCTGCTCAACATCTTCTGGGCGCTGCTGCTCGTGTTCTGGTGGCGACGGCTGCGCCCTGCTGAGGTCGGCCTGCGGTGGCCGACCCGAGCCGACCTCCGATGGGGGCCGGTCCCGACGTTGCTTTCGGTGGCGATCGTCGCGCTGCTCGCCAGTCTGACGGCACTCAGTCCAGGCTCCCCACGCGACGCCACTCTGGAGGCTGTGCTATTTCAATGGACGATGCCGGGCTTCGAGGAGGAGCTGGTCATGCGTGGCGTCCTCCTTGCGCTGCTTGCCGGCGCTCTGGGGGGTCGCCGGTGGCGCCTTGGCGGCGTATCGTTCGGGTGGGACCTGGTGGTCGTCACTCTGCTCTTCGGGGCACTTCATGGGTTCACACTGATCTCGACCGATGATGGCTCGCTCGATCTGTTGGTCGATCCGGTGATGTTCATCGTCACCGGTCTGCTTGGATTCTGGCTCGGATGGATACGGTTGCGGGCTGACAGCCTCGTGCCGGCAATGCTCGCCCACAACGCCGTCAACGGAATGTCGGCGATCGTTGCCGTTCTCGTCTCGTAGCCATCGGACGGCGATCTGCGACTCGCTGGTCTAGGAACTCCGTCAGGTGAGGATCGATGCTTCGGGTATGACGGTTCGTGTTGTGCGGTATACCTGTGCGCTGTGCAGGGTGAACGTGTCGATGTGTCGCCGAGGTCGCCATCGTCGACGGGGCCGCGCGAGCTGTTGCCAGCGAGGTCGCTGAGACAGTTCGTGTATCGCTACCGCGTGCTCCACGTGCCGGAGATACCTCAGGCGGCGCACGTCGGTGCGGGCTTTCCCGACCATCGCGTCGAGATCGTGCTGAACCTCGGTGGAGGCTGGGGCCCGGTACCCGCGTTGAGCTCGACCAAGCCGCTGTCGTCGTCGACGTGCCGGTTGCTGCCACCAGAGTCAGCCTGGGTGGTTGGTGCGGGTATGCGTACCCGACACCTTGCCTTCGTCGGCATGGTCGATGTCATCAACATCAGCCTCACCCCGGCCGGCGCACTTCGGCTGCTCGGCGTGCGTGCCGCCGAGCTGGTTCACAGGTGGGTCGACCTCCGGGATCTCTGGGATACCCAGTCGGTCGACAGGCTGGTCGATGCGGCAACTCACACTGCTGCGCTATGCCGGCCCGATGCCCTCGACACGCTGCTGCTGGGTCGGACGGTGCAATCCGCCAAGCCCGCGACACACTCCCTCAACGCAGAGGTCGTCGACGCCGCACTCACGTCGATCCAGATGACGATGGGTGGCGGTTCGGTCGATGACCTGGCCGCCCACCTCGGGCTACCGGCGAGAACTCTCCGTCACGCTTTCACCACGGAGCTCGGTTTGGGTGCCAAGGCGGTCTGGCGCCTTGCCCGGCTCGGTGCGGTGCTGCAAGACATCTTCACCGGCAGCTGTGACCTAGCCGGTCTCGCCGCACGGCACGGCTTCAGTGACCAGGCGCATCTGACTCGTGAGGTGCACGCGCTCACCGGGCTCCCGCCCGGCCGGCTGCGGCAGCAGTGGCCGAGGGGCGGGCTGAGCTTGGCGGTGCGACCGCTCGACCAGGTCGCGCAGGGCCGCATCGTTGCCGAGCACACGACCTGACCGGCTCGGTGTCACACTGGGGCAGGAGGTGGTTCCGGTGGACGATCAGGACGCGACCGAGTTGCAGCTGCCGGAGGTGCCGGATGACGCCCACGAGCCCGGCGCGGACCCGGGGCCCGCGTTGGCCGAGCGGGTGCACGTCGACCTGGCGCGCGTTCGGCCCGAGGACATGGTGACCAGCCACGACACCGACCCGCCGCCCGACCCCACGGGCGGCCGCGACACCGACGCCGAGTTCTTCATCCGTCACGTCGGGTGGTGACACCGCACCCGGCAGGTCGCCGAACCCGCTGGGTCGACCGTCATCCGCGCGCGGCCGACGCCGTGCTCGCCGCCGTCCTCACGGCGTTGTCGCTCGCGGGACTGCCGCCGACCCCGCAGGATGCTGTCGACGTCGGCGACCTGTCCCCGCTGTCCGCCGGTCTCCTCATCGCCGGTGGCGGCTTGTTGGCGTTTCGACGCCGGTACCCGGTGGCCGTCTGGGCGGGCGTGCTCGCCATCGTGCTCGGCACGATACCCACGCTGGACTCACCCGGCCGCGGCCTGCCGATGCTCGTCGTCGCGCTGTACACGGTCGCCGCACACACCGACCGCCGTACCGGCGCTGCGGCCGGGGCGCTCACCGGGCTGGCCGCCTTCGGTGTCGTGGCGACGCGCTTCGGCGTCGGGCCCGGCGATGCGCTCAGCTACGCCGCAGTCGCGTGGACGCTGCTCCCGGCCGCCGTCGGCGACGCGGTGCGCAGCGGCCGCGAGGTCCTGGCCGCTGCGGTCGAGCGGGCTGAGCGCGCCGAGGCCACCCGCGAGGAGGAGGCCCGGCGCCGGGTCGTCGAGGAGCGACTGCGGATCGGCCGCGAGCTGCACGACGTCGTCGCCCACCACGTCGCCACGATCACCGTGCACGCCGGTGTGGCCGAGCACCTGCTCACCGACGACCCGGTCGAGGCGGCGACATCGCTGCGGCACGTACGGGCAGCGAGCACCCGGGCGCTCGAGGAGATGCACGCTCTCGTCGACGTGCTCCGCGACACCATCGCCGACGGGTCCGGGCCCGAAACCAACTCTCCCGCACCGACACTCGCCGACCTCGATGGCCTCGTCGAGCGGATGCGCGCGTCCGGCTCGACGGTGACTCACCATCGAACCGGCGCCCTCCCGCCGCTGGGCGAGCTCACCGAGCTGCACGTGTACCGCATCGCCCAAGAAGCACTCACCAATGCCGCCCGCCACGGCACGGGACCGGTCGAGCTCGAGACCGTCGTCGCGGCATCCGAGCTGCGGTTGGTCGTGCGCAACGGGGTATCGACCGAGCCCGCCCGGGTAGGCGCGAACGGCGGGTACGGGCTGGTCGGGATGCGCGAGCGTGCCGTGCTCGTCGGTGCCGACCTGACCGCGGGCGTCGATCCGGGCGGGCGGTGCTGGGTGGTCGACGTCCGGGTCCCCGTGCACTCGGCAGGAGCGGGCGGATGACGACACGGGTCCTCCTCGCCGACGACCAGGCCCTGATCCGGGCCGGGTTCGCCGCACTCGTGCGGTCGGCTCCCGACCTCGAGGTGGTGGGTGAGGCGGCCGACGGCGAGGCAGCCGTGGCGCTGACCCGCGAGTTGCGCCCGGACGTCGTGCTCATGGACATCCGGATGCCGGTGCTCGACGGCATCCGCGCGACCGAGCGCATCGCGGCCGACCCCGACCTCGCCGCGGTGCACGTCATCGTGCTCACGACCTTCGAGGCCGACGACTACGTACTGGACGCGCTCCGTGCCGGAGCAGCCGGCTTCCTCGGCAAGGACGTCGAGCCGGCCGCGTTCCTCGATGCCGTCCGGGTCGTGGCAGCCGGCGAGTCGCTGCTCTCTCCCCGCGCCACCCGCACCCTGATCGACCGCGTGCTCTCCGCGCCGCGCGCCCAGGCCGGTGCGGTCGACGCCCGGCTCGACACTCTCACCGACCGGGAGCGCGAGGTCGTGACGCTCGTCGGGGAGGGGCTGGCCAACGACGAGATCGCGACCCGGCTGTTCCTCTCGCCGGCCACGGTCAAGACCCACGTCAACCGGGCGATGACCAAGGTCGGCGCCCGCGACCGGGCCCAGCTCGTCGTGCTCGCCTATCAGACCGGTCTCGTGCGCGCCGACCCCGCCGGATGACGACCGCTCACCTCTGTCGGCGGCGTCGGGGAAGATGCTGGAGTTGACCAGGTCGGCGTGCTATCGGTTGGTCACCGAGGTGGTGCGGCGGCCAGTTGGGGGAGTACGTGCTCGACGAGGAGCGGTGCGAGATCGAGGGGAAGGGGCGCGTCCGGGTCGAGCCAGCGTAGCTCCTCGAGCTCGGCCGCCGGCCCGTCGACCCGGACCATCGGGTGCTCGAACACCTCCGCCTGCACGCGCCGACCCCCTTCGTTGGCGGCATCCGCGACGAACGTGCCGAGGCGCACCAGAAGCGTGGGGGAGAGCTGCGCGCTCAGCTCCTCGAGGCACTCGCGCACCGCGGCGTTCGCGGCGGTCTCACCAGGCTCGGGCTTGCCGCCAGGGAGCATGAACCGGTGGGACCCGCGTTTGCGCACGGTCAGTACGCGTCCACGGACGTCGCGGAGCACGACCGCGCTGACCTCGATCGGCGGCTCGAGCCCGCCCCGGTGCGACACGGCCGTCACTCTAGGCCCTGTTGTGAAAGACGGTCCACGTCCTCGATGCGCTCCTGTGACGCCGGCTACGACGCGGAAACCGGGGCGAGCACGACGACTTCGGCGTTGTAACCGGCGTCATCACGTCACGAGGCCCCGGACGGAGAGACTTTCGCAACGCGCCCTAGCCTCCCCAGCGGCGGTCGTCATCCGCCTACCGCAGGCGCGGTAGGCCGGGGACACCACGCCACGCGGATGACGACTCGCACCGTCGGGGGCGACCGTGGTGGGAACAGCCGGGAGAGCAGCTCCCGGCCTCGCACGGATGGAGCAGATGATGATCGAGGTCGTCGACCTGGTGAAGCGGTACGGACCCACGACCGCGGTGGACCGGATGACGTTCACCGCGCAGCCCGGCCGGGTCACCGGCTTCCTCGGCCCGAACGGCGCGGGCAAGTCCACGACGATGCGGGTGGTCCTCGGGCTGGACGCCCCGACCTCCGGCTATGCGAAGGTGGCCGGTCGGGACTACCGCCGCGACCCGGCACCGATCACGACCATGGGCGCGCTCCTCGACGGCAAGTCGGTCGACAAGGCGCGCAGCGCTCGCAACCACCTACGTGCCGTGGCCGCGACCGTCGGCATCGGGAAGGCCCGGATCGACGAGGTCCTGGAGATCGTCGGCCTGGCCGCGGTGGCGGACCAGAAAGCCGGCGGTTTCTCGCTCGGGATGGGTCAGCGGCTCGGTATCGGCACGGCCCTGCTGGGCGACCCCGAGGTGGTCATGCTCGACGAGCCGGTCAACGGGCTCGACCCCGACGGCATCCTCTGGATCCGCGACCTGCTGCGCGGCCTGGCCCGTGAGGGTCGCACGGTGCTGCTGTCGAGCCACCTGATGAGCGAGATGGAGCTGACCGCCGACCACCTCGTGGTGGTCGGACACGGCCGGGTGCTCGCCGACGAGTCGATGAGCGACTTCATCCACCGGGCCTCGGCGGGAACGGTGCAGGTCGAGACACCGCAGGCCGAGGTGCTGTCGGCCGCGCTGGCCGGAGCGGGCGCCTCGGTGACCACGACGTCGGCGACCGCCCTGACCGTCAGCGGTGTCGAGGCCAGCCGGGTCGGCGAGGTCGCCGCCGCGCACGGCGTGGTGCTGCACCGTCTCGCCGACGACGCCCCGTCGCTGGAGGAGGCCTTCATGGCGCTGACGCGCGACACGGTCGACTACCGCGGCCACTCCACCGGCATCGCCGCCTGACCCCTACACACGACCGAACCTCACGAAGGAGCCCTGTCATGTCGACGACGACCGCCCCCGCCCACGACGTCCCCCCAGCCAGCGCCGGCGAGCCACCTCACCCTCCTGCCCGGCGCACCGACGGCCGCCGCACTACATTCGTCCGGGTCGTGCGCAGCGAGTGGATCAAGCTCGTGTCCGTCCGCTCCACCCTGTGGACCCTGTTCGCCTCCGCGGTCGTGCTGGTGGGCATCGGTGCCGTCGCCGCCTCCACCGCGACCGGTGCCACCGAGGGCGTCGGGCCCGGTGGAGGTGGCGGCCCGGGCGCGGCGGTCGGGTCGGACCCGCTCTCGACCGTGCTCGCGGGCGCGACGCCCGCGGTGCTCATCCTCGGCATCCTCGGGGTCGTCGTCGGTGCCCGCGAGTACGGCTCGGGCATGGTGCGCACGACGATGACCGCCGTGCCGCGTCGCTGGACCGCGCTCCTCGCCCGGGTCGTCTCGTTCGTCGCGCTGGTCGGTCCGATCGTGCTGCTCGCGACGGTCGCTGCCTGGGCCGTCGGCACCGCGGTGCTCGACGCCGGAGGCGAGCCGACCGCCGCCTGGGGCGACGACGGAATCGCCCGCGCGGTCGTCGGCACCGGCCTCTACCTCGTCGGGATGTCGGTGCTCGGCCTCGGGCTCGGTGTACTCCTGCGCGGTCTCGGCGCCGCCATCGGCGGCTTCGCCGGCCTGATCCTCATCGTGCCGGGCCTCGGCGCGCTGCTCCTCCCCGACGACTGGCAGGGCGCACTCGACTATCTGCCGTCCGAAGCGGCGACCTCGTTCACGACCCTGGCCGGCCCTTTCGATCCTGGCGTGGGTGCCGCCGTGGTCGGCGCCTGGGTACTCGCCGCGGTGGCTGCGGCGTGGACTCGCTTGATGCGCTCCGACGTCTAACACACGGGGGGCTTCGCCCCCCGTGGCCCCCCCGAACCACCGCGGATGTCGCCCCCCGTGGACCCCCCCGAACCA
>JBOFLR010000548.1:0-1657 GCA_051657965.1 Dermatophilaceae bacterium | reverse complement strand
TGCACCACGGTGTTGCCGGTGACCAGCGCGGCGGCGAGCAGGCCGGCGGCTGCGGGGTACGGGTCGTTCCAGGGGGTGAGCACCGCGACGACGCCGCGAGGCTCCGGGCGCACGAGGTCGACCGTCCCCGGGCCGCCGGCGAGCGCTCTGCCGCCGGCCAGCCCGGTGACGGCGGCCTCGTCGAGGAGGTCGGCCGCGACCACGGCCGAGGCTCGGGCGTCGCGCCACAGCCGGCCGGTGTCGTCGCACAGCACGTGGGCGAGGTCGTCGGCTCGTTCGCGCACGATCGCCGCCGCGGCGCGCAGGGCGGCGGCCCGGTCGGCGGGCGAGGTGCGGCGCCACCCGCTGCCGGCGTCCCGGGCCCGGGTGACGGCGTCATCCGGCCCGATGGCCCCACGCGGTTCGCCCAGTGGGGTGGTCGCGAGCGGCCCGTCCCGGCCGACGGTCGCGAGTAGTTCGTCCGGACCGGTGGTCGCGGGTGGCGTGGTCGTCTCGGTCATGCCCTGCACCTCCCCGCGGCACGGGGCCAGCAAACCGGCTTGCGGTACCGGGCCCGGCAGACTGGCGCCGCGCCGCGGCATGGCGTGGCATCGGCGCCATCCGCGCATGGCGTGAGGATGACGCCCGAGTCCCGTGACCCGATCGGCGAGAAAGCGGCCCGAGTGAGAAGCGGTTCTCCCGGGTAGTGACGCCACATGCGCGTCCTCGGTGTCAATGCTCTGTTCCACGACCCCGCCGCCGCCCTCGTCGTCGACGGGCGGGTGGTGGCCGCTGCCGAGGAGGAGCGGTTCTCCCGCCGCAAGCACGGCAAACGGCCCGTCCCGTTCGCCGCGTGGGAGCTGCCCGAGCTGGCGATGCGCTGGTGCCTCGAGGAGGCGGGCCTGCGCCCCGACCAGCTCGACGCGGTGGCCTACTCGTTCGACCCCGCGCTCGCCAAGCCCGCCGAGGACATGGGCCTCGACGACCCCTGGGACCACCTGCGCCGCATGTACGCCGAGTCCGCTCCCGGGTTCCTCACGACCGCCCTGCCCGGCCTGGACCGCGAGCAGGTGCGCTTCGTGCCCCACCACGTCGCCCACGCGGCGTCGGCTGCGCTGGCCGCTCCGCTCGACGCCGAACGCCGCGCCTGCAGCGTGCTCGTGCTGGACGGCCGGGGTGAGCAGGCGTCGCACCTGGCCGGTCACGTCGAGGACGGTCACATCGACACGCTTGCGGCGCAGGCGCTCCCGCACTCGCTCGGGCTGCTGTACGAGTCGCTCACCGAGCACCTGGGCTTCCTGCGCTCCAGCGACGAGTTCAAGGTCATGGCACTGGCGTCGTACGGGCGTCCGCGCCAGCTCGACGAGCTGCGGTCCGTCATCCGTGCCACGGGCGACGGCGGCTTCGAGGCGCCGGTGCCCGACTGGTCGCAGTGGGTGCCGCGCCGTGCCGGCGGCGAGGAGGACTGGCCGCAGCCGTACGCCGACCTCGCCTGCTCGGTGCAGGCCGTCGTCGAGGAGGTGCTCGTCGACCTGGCGACGTGGCTGCACGAGCAGACCGGCGACCGCACGCTGACGATGGCCGGCGGGGTGGCGCTCAACTGCGTGGCCAACAGCCGGATCTGGCGGGAGTCGCCGTTCGACGAGGTCTGGGTGCAGCCGGCGGCCGGCGACGCCGG
>JBOFLR010000547.1:0-3046 GCA_051657965.1 Dermatophilaceae bacterium | reverse complement strand
CCCGAACCACCGCGGATGTCGCCCCCCGTGGACCCCCCCGAACCACCGCGGATGTCGCCCCCCGTGGACCCCCCGAAACCACAGCTGTGGGACCAGTGCACAGTGTGGGACCCGCGCCTCCCGTGGACCCAGAACCGCCGACGTGGGCTGCCTTCCCTGGTTCCGGATGCCGGACCCGCCCGACCGGGCAGGTCCGGCATCCGCCATGTGACAGGATTCGGGACGGACCTGACCACCGCTGCGAGGAGCCTGCCGCGTGACCCAGACCCTGACCGAGGCGCCACCCGTGCCAGGCCCGGTATCGCGCCCGCGCCGTGTCCTGCTCAAGCTGTCCGGCGAGGCGTTCGGGGGGGGCCAGGTGGGCGTCGACCCCGAGGTGGTGCGCGGCGTCGCCCGCCAGATCGCGGTCGCGGCCACCGACGGGGTCCAGGTGGCGGTCGTGGTGGGTGGCGGCAACTTCTTCCGCGGCGCCGAGCTCCAGCAGAAGGGCATGGAGCGGTCCCGCGCCGACTACATGGGCATGCTCGGCACCGTGATGAACTGCCTCGCCCTCCAGGACTTCCTCGAGAAGGAGGGGGTCGACACCCGGGTGCAGACCGCGATCACCATGGGGCAGGTGGCCGAGCCGTACATCCCGCGGCGGGCGATGCGGCACCTCGAGAAGGGGCGGGTGGTGATCTTCGGCGCCGGGGCCGGGATGCCGTACTTCTCCACCGACACGGTCAGCGCGCAGCGTGCCCTCGAGATCCAGTGCGACGCGGTGCTGATGAGCAAGAACGGCGTCGACGGTGTGTACGACTCCGACCCGCGCACCAACCCGGGAGCCCGCAAGCTCGACCGGGTCACCTTCGCCGAGGCACTCCGCGGCCGGCTCGAGGTGGTCGACGCCGCCGCGTTCAGCCTCTGCATGGACAACCGGCTGCCGATGGTGGTGTTCGGCATGGAGGGCGAGGGGAACATCACCCGGGCGCTGCGCGGCGAGCCCATCGGCACACTGGTCTCCTCCTGACCCGGCGCCAGGTCCGCCGTCGACCCGGCGCGCGGTCCGCCCTCTACGGGCACCGTCTTCGACATGGCGCCCAGTCGGTCGTCGACGCGGCGCACCGTCTTCGACATGGCAGCCAGCCCGTCTTCGACATGGCACCCGCCGCGTCGTCGACACAGCGCCCGACTCACCTTTGACACACTGGACCCCGCCCCGCGCGCCCAGGCGCCATTTGCGAAGGAGACCCGCGTCATGATCGACGAGACCATGTTCGAGGCCGAGGAGAAGATGGAGAAGGCCGTCGAGGTCGCCAAGGAGAGCTTCGCCGGCATCCGCACCGGGCGTGCACACCCGGGCATGTTCCAGAAGCTGCTCGTCGACTACTACGGCGCGCCCACCCCGTTGCAGCAGCTCGCGTCGTTCCAGACCCCCGAGGCGCGCACCATCATCATCAGCCCGTTCGACAAGGGGTCCATGCACGCCATCGAGAAGGCGATCCAGCAGGCCGACCTCGGCGTCAACCCGAGCAACGACGGCACGATCATCCGCTGCGTCATGCCGCAGCTCACCGAGGAGCGGCGCAAGGAGTACGTGCGGATGGCGCACCACCAGGCCGAGGATGCCCGGGTCTCGGTGCGCAACATCCGGCGGCACGCGAAGAGCACGCTGGAGCGTCTGGTCAAGGACGGCGAGATCGGTGAGGACGACGGCGCCCGCGCCGAGAAGGAGCTCGAGTCGGTCACCAAGCGGCACGTGGACCAGATCGACGACCTGCTGCAGCGCAAGGAGGCCGAGCTGCTCGAGGTCTGAGCCGGCCGGCACCTCCCGACGATGGGCACCTCTCGACGATGACGGATCTCCCCGCTCCCGCCGCCGAGTCCGACGGACCCGCCGACGACCCGCCGGTCGACGCCCCGACCGGCGGTCGCAACCTCCCCGTCGCCATCGGGGTCGGCCTGCTGCTGGGGGGGCTGGTGGTGAGCACGCTGCTCCTCGACAGCCGCGCGTTCCTCGTGGTCGTCGTCGGCGCGGTCGCGATCGGCGCCCTCGAGATGCGCCGCGCGCTGGCGACCCGAGGTGCTGAGATCCCGGTCGTCCCGCTCCTGCTCGGCACGGTCGGCATGCTCGGGTCGGCCTACCTGCGTGGAGCCGAGGCGCTGCTGCTGACCTTCGGTCTGACCCTCGTCGGGCTGCTCGTGTGGCGGGTCGCCGACGGGCTCGCCGGGGCGGCTCGCGACCTGGCGGCATCCGCGTTCGTGATGTTCTACCCGGTGTTCCTCGCCGGTTTCGTGGCGCTCCTGCTCGCGCTGCCCGACGGGCGCCAGCGGGTGGCGACGTTCATCGTGGTCGCGGTGTTCTCCGACATCGGCGGGTACGCGGTGGGCGCCTCGCTCGGTCGGCATCCGATGGCGCCCTCGCTCAGCCCGAAGAAGTCCTGGGAGGGATTCGCAGGTTCGGTGGCGGCATGTGCCGGAGTCGGCGCGGTCGCCGTGCCGCAGCTGCTCGGCGGTGCCTGGTGGGCCGGGGTCCTGCTCGGTGTCGTCACGGCAGCGGCGGCGACGGTGGGTGACCTCGTCGAGTCGAGCATCAAGCGCGACCTCGGCATCAAGGACATGGGCACCCTGCTGCCCGGGCACGGCGGGCTGATGGACCGGATCGACTCGCTCCTCGTCGTGGCGCCCCTCGCCTACGGTCTGCTGCTGGTGTTCGTGCCGCTCGGCTGACGCCGGGTGCCGATGACGCCGAGTGCCGATGACGCCGAGTGCCGATGACGCCGGGCGCAGGTCAGCCGGCGTCACGCCGGGCGCCGATGACGCCGGGCGCTGATGACGCCGGGCGCAGGTCAGCCGGCGTCGCGCCGGGTACCGAGCAGGTGGTCGAGGAACGGGGTCGTCGCCAGGTCGAGGGTCCCGTCGGCGCGCTCCTCGGTGAGCCGGGTGATGCGCCGGTCCAGCCAGTGGAAGGTGTGCGGCGAGACCGGCCCCGACCCGTCGGCGTGCAGCGCCTGGGCGTACGGGGGGACCAGCTCGAGCGCGTCCCGGGTCTGCTGCGGGGTCGAGC
>JBOFLR010000546.1:0-3624 GCA_051657965.1 Dermatophilaceae bacterium | reverse complement strand
ATCTGGGCGCCACTGACGCATCTCGACGCCATGGCGTCCACATGGTTGGAAGCCCGTCACGCCCGAGGCGTCAGAAGGCGGACTCCGGGACGGTCATGAGCAGGTCGTCGGTGGCCTCGGTGATCGCACGCTCGGCGGTGAGGCGGGGCAGCACCTCGCGGGCGAAGAACTGCGCCGCGGCGACCTTGCCGCGGTAGAAGTCCGCGTCGGCGCCATCCGCTCCGGCGTCGAGCGCGTCGAGCGCGACCGCGGCCTGCCGCAGCAGCAGCCAGCCGACCACCAGGTCGCCCGCCGCGAGGAGCAGTCGGGTGGTGTTCTGCCCGACCTGGTAGACGTTCGTGATGTCACCGCCCTGGCGCGGGTCGCTCTTCATCAGACCGCCGACGAGGTGGCCGACGATGCCCTGTACGTCCTCCAGCCCCTGGCCGAGCAGCTCGCGGTCGCGGTCGAGACGGCCGTCGTGGGTGCCGAGGCCCTTGGCGAACTCCTGGATCTGCGTCGAGAGGTGGGTGAGCGCCTGCCCCTGGTCGCGCACGATCTTGCGGAAGAAGAAGTCGAGGCCCTGGATGGCGGTCGTGCCCTCGTAGAGGGTGTCGATCTTGGCGTCGCGCACGTACTGCTCGACCGGGTAGTCCTGGAGGAAGCCGGAGCCGCCGAAGGTCTGCAGCGACTCGGTGCCGAGCAGTACCCACGCCCGCTCCGACCCCAGGCCCTTGACGATGGGCAGGAGCAGGTCGTTGACCCGGCTGGCGGTCTCGGCCGGCGTGCCCGGCTCGGCACGCAGGGTGCCCGAAGTGTGCCGTGCCTGGTCGACGACGTCCTGCTGGCTCGCGGTGTACAGGACCAGCGCCCGCAGGCCCTCGGCGTACGACTTCTGCAGCATCAGCGACCGCCGCACGTCGGGGTGGTGGGTGATGGTGACCCGGGGCGCGGCCTTGTCGGTCATCTGGGTGAGGTCGGCGCCCTGCACCCGCTGCTTGGCGTAGTCGAGCGCGTTGAGATAGCCGGTCGAGAGGGTGGCGATCGCCTTGGTGCCCACCATCATCCGGGCGTTCTCGATGACGTGGAACATCTGCGCGATGCCGTCGTGGGCCTCGCCGAGCAGCGTGCCGACGGCAGGTGCGTCCCCGCCGAAGGTGAGCTCGCACGTGGGGGAGACCTTGAGCCCCATCTTCTTCTCCACGTTCGTCACGTACACGCCGTTGCGCTCGCCGAGCTCGCCGGTCTCGAGGTCGACGTGGTACTTCGGCAGGATGAAGAGCGAGAGCCCCTTGGTGCCGGGGCCGGCGCCCTCGGGCCGGGCCAGCACCAGATGCACGACGTTGTCGACGAGGTCGGACTCGGCGCTGGTGATGAAGCGCTTGACACCGGTGATGGTCCAGGTGCCGTCGTCGTTCGGCACCGCCTTGGCCCGGCCGGCGCCGACGTCGGACCCCGCGTCGGGCTCGGTGAGCACCATGGTGCAGTGCCAGCCCTTGTCGACGAGCCAGCGGGCGAGCTTCTTCTGGTCGTCCGTGCCGAGCTCGTACAGCAGCTTGGCGAAGGAGTACGACGCCGCGAACATCGCCAGCGCCGGGTTGGCGCCGAGGAGCAGCTCGTTGACCGCGCTGCGCAGCGTGGGCGGCACGACGGTTCCGCCGAGCGCGGCCGGGACGTCGATGGCCCAGAAGCCGCTCTCGCGGTAGGCCTCGAAGGACGCCTTGAACGAGTCGGGCATGGTGACCGTCTGGGTGGCGGGGTCGTACACCGGGGGGTTGCGGTCGCTGTCGGCGAAGGAGTCGGCGAGCTCGTGCTCCGCGAGGCGGGCGACCTCCTTGAGCATCTCGCGGGCGGTGTCGGCATCGACGTCGCCGTACGGGCCCGTGCCGAGGACGTCGCCACGGCGGAGCACCTCGAAGAGCATGAACTCGATGTCGCGCAGGTTGCTCCGGTAGTGGCCCATGACGATGTTCCTCCTCGAACGAGTGAGCGCTTGCTCACCAGCATGCTACCCGTGGGTAACTATTGCAAGGAGGGATCGGTGCCGAAAGTGGCCGGATGACGCACCAGCCGTATCCGATGACCGGGTCACCTGTTCGCCTGTTCGTCGGGTCGAGCCGGCTCCCGTCGGGTCGAGCCGGCTCCCGTCGGGTCGAGCCGGCTCCCGTCGGGTCGAGCCGGCCCGAGCAGACCCAGGGCGGCGACTGCCGCCTGCCGCTTCATCCCGCGCGTCTTCATCCTGCGCGCCACCCCCGTCCCGCCTGCTCGTGGGGTTCGAGCGGAGTCAGGACGCTATATCGCCATGACTTGGCGGGATGCTCCGGATCCCGCGGGGGTGGGCGCAGGCGAGCTGACCGGGTCGAGGGGTCACGGCAGGCGGGGCCCTCTCACGAAGCGGAAGCGCAGCCGGGCGCCGGGGGCCGCCTGGGCCAGGAGGGGCAGGTCCGCGGTGACCACGGTCGCGATCACCGGGTAGCCGCCGGTGACCGGGTGGTCGCGCAGGAACAGCACCGGCAGGCCGGTGGCCGCGACCTGCACCGAGCCGGCCACCGTGCCCTCGCTGGGGAGCTCCGCCCTGGCGCGTTCCTCCCGCCGCTGCAGCGGTTCACCGTCGAGGCGGATGCCGATACGGTTGGCGCGCGATCCGACGGTCCAGACGCCGGTGAGTGCTTCGCAGGCGCCCTCGGTGAACCAGTCGTCGCGCGGGCCGCGGATGGCGCGCAGCACGAGCAGGTCGCCGGTGGGTGCGGGCAGCGGCACCTGGTCGAGTGGCGGCACCACGCGCGCCGGCGGCGGACCGACCGCGACCATGTCGCCCGCCGCGAGCGCGGCACCCAGCCCGCTGAGGAGGTCGGTGCTCGCCGAGCCGAGCATCTCGGGCGGCCGCAACCCACCGCGGACGGCGAGCCACGCCCGCAGCCCGACCCGCGGCGCGAGCACCGTGACCGTCGCACCGTCGGGCACGCGCACCGCCACTCCCGTGCCGTGACGGCGCTGCCGGTCCGGGCCGTCGACCACCAGCGTGGCCGGCGCACCCGTGGCAGCGACGACGACGGCTCCCTCGGCGCGCAGCTCCAGTCCACCGCCGGTGATCTCCAGGCCGGCGAGGTGCTCGTCGTTGCCGACCAGGCGGTTGGCGAGACGCAGCGCGCGTGGGTCCAGCGCCCCCGACTCCGGCACCCCCGACGCGGCGTGACCGGGCCGGCCCAGGTCCTCGACGAGGGTGAGGGGGCCTGGCCGGCGCACGAGGAGGCGGCTCGTCATCCTGCCTCCTCGAAGTGCACCACGGTGCCGGGGGAGAGCAGCGCCGGGGGGTCGCGCAGGGCGTCCCAGGTGACGACCTCCGTGTGGCCGATCAGCTGCCAGCCGCCGGGGGAGGCGCGCGGGTAGATCCCGGTGAACTCGCCGGCGAGGCCGACCGCCCCGGAGGGCACCCGGGTGCGCGGCTCGGGACGCCGGGGGACCGCCAGGGGTGCACTGCCGTCGTCGGCGACGAGATAGCCGACCCCGGGCGCGAACCCGGTGAAGGCGACCCGCCATGTGGTGCCGACGTGACGACGGATGACGTCAGCCGCCGTGGTGCCGAGGTGCGTCGCGACCTCGGCGAGGTCGGCGCCGTCGTAGCGAACCCCCACCGTGACCTCG
>JBOFLR010000545.1:0-3423 GCA_051657965.1 Dermatophilaceae bacterium | reverse complement strand
CGAGCTCGACCAGCTCGCGGATCTGCGCGACCTTGATCGACAGCCCTTCGGTGGCGACCACCTCGACGTCGGCATGGCTGCCCTCGAGCGCGGTGCGGCACTCGCGGCACTCGCCGCACCCACCCGTGGGGCACTGCAGAGCCGCGGCGAAGGCCCGGGCCGCAACCGAGCGACCCGACCCGGGCGGCCCGGTGAACAGCCAGGCGTGGGTCATCGCGGCCGGCTCGGCGACCGCGCGCCGGAGGGTGGCGACGGTCTGCTCCTGGCCCACCAGGTCACGCCAGACACTCATCGATCGATCACCCCGGCGGTCTCCAGCCGGGCCAGGACGAGCGCGTGCAGGCGCTCGGGCGGCTCGGTGCCGTCGAGCACGAGGTAGCGCTCGGGATGGCCCTGCGCGACCGCGAGGAAGTGCTGCCGGATGGCGGCGTGGAAGCCGTCGGCCTCGGCCTCGAGGCGGTCGTGGGTCTCCCCGCGGCGCCGCCTGCCCTCCTCGGCACTGACGTCGACGACGACGGTGAGGTCGGGCACCAGGGCGCCGACCGCCCACATCTGCAGGTCGTGCACCTCGCTGGCGCCGAGATCGCGGCCAGCGCCCTGGTAGGCCACGGCGGAGTCGGTGTACCGGTCGGTGACCACCACCTCGCCGCGGGCCAGCGCGGGGCGCACCACCTCGTCGACGTGCTGCGCCTTGTCGGCGGCGAACAGCATCGCCTCGGCCCGGGCGGACACGTGCCCACCGTGCAGCACCAGCTCGCGGACCGCACGGCCGAGCTCGGTGCCACCGGGCTGGCGCGTCACCGTGACCGCCCGGCCGCGGGCCTGCAGCGCCTCGGCGAGGAGCGCCACCTGGGTGGACTTACCCGCCCCGTCACCACCCTCGAAGGCGATGAGGTACCCCGCTGGCCGGCTCACCGGATGAAGCGTAGGCCAGCCCACCGTCATCCGTGCCGGCGGACGAGGACGATCGGTACCGGATGACGGTGCCGCATGGCTCGGTGCCGGATGTCGGTCCGCCGGGCCAGCCGGTCCGTCGGGACGGCCGGTCGTCATCCGTGCCGGAGGAGTGGGCGGCGGTCAGTGGTCGGGGAGGTGGTCGCGCGCCCAGAGCGCGGCGCTCGTGCGGTCGAGCACGCCGATCTCGCGGAACACCCGCCCGAGGTGAGCCTTGACGGTGCGCTCGGTGATGCCGAGCGCCCTGGCCACCTGCTTGTTGGCCAGCCCCTGGGCGACCAGCCGCAGCACCTCGGTCTCGCGTGGGGACAGGCCGGCGCTCGGGCCGGAGTGCGGCGAGTCGCCCCCGGGGAGCAGGGCGCCCGCCACGCGCGGGTCGATCGGCACCTGGCCGGCGGCGGCCTGGCGCACCGCCGCCACCAGGTCGACCGGGTCGGAGTCCTTGAGGACGTAGCCGATCGCCCCGGCCGCAAGCACCTCGCGCACGCGGTCGCGGTCGGAGAAGCTCGTGAGCACGAGCACCCGGGTGCCGGGGCACCGGTCGAGCACGCCGCGGGTGCCCTCGACCCCGTCGACGCCGGGCATGGACAGGTCCATGAGGACGACGTCGGGGTCGGTGCCCGCAGCCGACTCGGCCGCCGCGGCGCCGTCGGCCGCCTCGGCCACGACCGTGATGTCCGGCTCGGCGTCGAGCACGGTGCGCACCCCGGAGCGCACCAGTCGGTGGTCGTCGACCACGAGCACGCGGATCATCCCGGCTCCGCGAGGTGGCCGCCGAGCTCGAGACGCCAGTGCGTGCCACGGCCCGGTGCGGAGAACACCCGCAAGGTCGCGCCGGGAGCGCTCGCGGCATCCACGAGCAGCTGGATGCCGAGGTGCCCGACCCGAGGCCGCCGGACGACGGACTCGACGTCGAAGCCCACACCATCGTCCACGACGTCCATCGTCACCGATGCCGGCCCGTCTCGGTGGAGCGACACCATGACCGATGCCGGCCCGGCGTGCTTGGCGGCGTTGCGCAGGCACTCCTGGGCGACCCGGTGCACCAGGCGCTGCGCGTCGAGGGACAGCGCGAGGTCGTCCTCCTCGGCCACGTCGAGATCGACGCGGACCTCGTCGCTGCCGACGGTCTGGGCCAGGTCGTGCAGCGCGACGACGATGCCCGACCGGGCGAGCGTGGGCGGGTGGATGTCGACGAGGAGGGTACGCAGCGACCGGATGCTGGCGCGGACCGCCGACGCCGCCGCACCGAGGTCGTCGGCGAGCGCACGGTCGCCGCGAGCCGACGCGGTGGCCGACGCACCCGACACCGTGAACGACGTCGCCGCGAGCTCCTGGACCGGGCCGTCGTGGAGCGAGGCCGCGATGCGCCGACGCTCGTCGGTCGAGGCGTCGACCGCGCGCTGGAGCAGCGCGACCCGCTGCGACTCGGCCCGTCCGAGCCGGCGCACCAGGTGGAACACCAGCGGGGTGACGACGACGACGAGAAGCAGCAGGCTGCTCGCCGTGACACCGGCGAAGCCGCGCCAGAGCTGGCTGGTGCGTTCCGCGACCGGCTCGTACGACACGTAGATCTCGAACAGCGCCGGCCGGCCGTCGCTGGTCCACACCGGCCGGTAGACCTCGACCAGCCGGTCGCCGGACTCGAACGCGTTCTCCGAGGAGTCGAGCTCGGACACCTCGGCGATGGTCGTCGGCCCGTCGAGCGCGGCCCGCTGGTCGGCCTCCAGGGTGAACGTCCGGCCCACCAGCTGCGGCTCGTCGGCGTAGAGCACGTACCCGTCGGGACGCCACAGCTTGACCCGCACCAGGCTCTCCGGGTCGAGGCCCGGACCCACCTGCTCACCGAACTCGATGGCGGCCCGGGCATCGCCCGCGACCAGGTCCTCGGTGAGAGCCGGCTCGACGACCGCCTCGGCCAGCACCCCGGCCATCGTCGCCGCGTCGTTGACCGCCTCCCGCTCGGCGAGCTGGCGAGCCGCGAACGAACCGAGCACCCCGACGGCCACGATGGCTGCGACCACACCGGCCAGCAGCTGGGCGACCACACGGCGTGCTCGCACCGGGTCGGCTGCCGCCTGGCCGTCAGCCCCACCGGACGCCACCGTGACCCAGCCCGCGCCGGCCTCGCCCGGGTCGTCCGCACCGTCCCACCACACCGGCAGCTCGACGGTGTCGGGTGTCGCGACGGGCTCCAGGGACCCTGCGAGGCCCGGGCTCCTCGCGGGATCCGGGCTCGCGGCAGGATCCGCGCCCGCGGCAGGATCCGCGCCCGCGGCAGGATCCGCGCCCGCAGCAGGATCATGGCTGCCGGCCACCGACGGCACCGCGTCCCCGGCCGGCAGGGGTCCGGCCAGGGACGCGGTGGGCGGCGACTCAGTCGTCGGATCCGTGGCCACCCGAGTCCTCACCGTGGTCGTCGCCGGCATCGTGGTCGGGACCGTCGTCGTGACCGCCGCGCCCCGAGGA
>JBOFLR010000544.1:0-2072 GCA_051657965.1 Dermatophilaceae bacterium | reverse complement strand
ACCACGGCGGCGCCGAGAGCGCCCTCCCAGACGAGCGCGACGAGCAGGCCCACGACGACGGCGTGGCGGGTGATCGCCGCGAGGGCGAGGAACAGCGCCGTGTAGGCCGTTCCCGCTGCCGCGGCGCCGATGCCGAGAGCCACTGCTCGCCGCGGGTCCGACGGGTCGAGCACGAACCCGACGACGACCATCGGGACCGCGCCGAGCGCCATGGTGGCGGTCCACGCCCCGGCGAACTTGCTGACCGCGATGACGTGCCGGCTGACCGGCTTGGCGAGCAGGTAGACGATGGAGCCGTCGTCGACCTCGGGGCCGAGCACCGCGGTCGCGGCGAGCAGCGCCACGAGCGGCAGGGCGAGGGTGAAGCCGAGTCCGATCACCGCGTCGATGCCGACGTCCTGGTCGGCCAGCGCCCTGACCATCACCGACACCACGACCAGCGACGCCGGGATGAGAAGCAGGACCAGGCCCCGGCGGCGACCCACGATGGCCAGGACGGACAGGCGCAGGATCACTCGACTCATGTCGTCATCCGCTCACCACGTAGGCGAAGACGCTCTCGAGTGACTCGTCGGTGGGGGCGAGCTCACGGATCCGGATGCCGTGCCGGCGGGCCAGCCCGGGCAGGCGAACCGTGAACGACCCGAAGTCGCGAACCGAGACGTCGACACCACCGTCCCCGCGGATGGACACCGCGACGACGGAGGGTTCCGCGATCAGCGCGGCGGCGAGGCGACGGTCGTCGTCGGTGACCACGACGTACTGGACGGGCCGGTCGGTCATCAGGCGCCGGATCTGGCCGAAATCGCCCGACGCGGCATGCCGGCCGGCGACGAGCACCTCGATCTGCCGCGCCACCTGCTCGACCTCCTCGAGGATGTGCGAGCTGAACAGCACGGTGCGGCCCTCGGCGCCCATCCGGCGCAGCAGCGCCATGAGGTGCAGCCGCTGCCGCGGGTCGACCCCGTTGAACGGCTCGTCGAGCAGGAGGACCGACGGGTCGTGGACCAGGGCGGACGCGACCTTGACGCGCTGGCGCATTCCCTTGGAGTAGGTCCCGATCCCACGGCCGGCCGGCCCGGTCATCTCGACCAGCTGCAGGGCCCGCTCGGTCGCAGCGCCTGGATCGGCGAGCCCGTGCAGCTCGGCGTTGGCGAGGACGAACTGACGGCCGGTGAGGTAGCCGAAGCTCAGCTCACGCTCGGGCACCAGGCCGATCGACCGGTAGGCGTCGGTGTGGCGCCAGACCGGCCGTGCGTCGAGCGTCACCGAGCCTGCCGAAGGCGCGAGGAAACCCGCCATCAGCGCGATGAGGGTCGTCTTGCCCGCCCCGTTCGGGCCGAGCAGGCCGGTCACCCCGGGACGCAGCGTCATCGAGATGCCGTTGAGGGCGACGACGTTGCCGAACCAGCGCGACGCCTGGTCGACCACGATCACACTCACGAGATCGCCGCCCGCCGGTAGCGCAGCACGAGCAGCGCGAGGCACGCTGCCGCGAGGGTCACGAGCACCGCGACGTAGACCAGCTCCATCGCGGTCGACGACGGTGGGGTGACCGCCCCGGTGTCGCTCCACGACGCCATCAGCCCGCGGTACAGCGAGTACGGGGAGAACAGCCCGGCGACCTCACCGACCCGAGGTCGGCCCTCCTCCTCGGCGATCACCTGGATCACCCCGACCATCCCGTCGGCGATGACGAGCACGGCGATCGTCGTCACGACGGCGAAACCCCGACGGGTCGACCACGACGCGATCAGGCCGGCGACACCGGTGAGCGCGAGGGCGAGCAGGACCGCCAGACCCAGCGCCACGACCAGCTCACGGGTCTGCTCCCCGACATCGAGCTCGACGAGCAGCGCGGCTCCGTAGAGGACCAGGAGCGGGAGGACCAGGAAGACCAGCGTCGAGCCGAGCAGCGACACCCACCGGGCCAGGGCGTAGGTGCTCGACCGCAGAGGGCGGGCGAGGTAGAGCGCGATGGTGCCGTGCCGCAGGTCACGGGAGAAGAGCACCGGCGCCTGCGAGGCCACGAAGATCCCCAGGAGCAGCTGGGTGATCGAGGCATACTCCGC
>JBOFLR010000543.1:0-2811 GCA_051657965.1 Dermatophilaceae bacterium | reverse complement strand
TGGGGATGCCGAGTGGGTCTGGTTCCAGTCGGTGGCCGCCGGCACGCCCGACCCGCCGCCGTGGGCGGAGCGGGCGGTCACGACCGGCGGCTACACCTCGACTCGCCCCGCCGCGGAGGTGCTCGCCACGTACCGCAGGCGAGGCGAGGAGTCCGAGTCGGTGCTGTTCTCGCGGCCGCTGGACAGTCCGCCGCTGGGTACGCCGCCGCCGGTGGTGACCGACGAGGTCACCGATCTGCGCTGGATCGCCCTGCACATGATCGAGGAGACCGCGCGGCACGCCGGCCACCTGGATGCCGCGCGCGAACTTCTCGACGGCCGGACCGGCCTGGGACCCCGCTGACCCCGGGCTCACCGCTCGCCGCAGCTGCGTGGTGCGGTGTCACGTCAGGCCCAGCGAGCCCAGCAGATCGACCGTCACCTCGTCCTCCGGCCGGTCATCCTCAGCGACGCGAGCGTCGACGCGCGCCCACTTCGCATCCTCGATGGTGATGTCATCGGTGCGCCCGGCGCGGATGTCGGCGGCGATGTCTCGCATGCCACCAGAGTGTGGCGCCCGACGGGTCGATGGCAGAGAAGTGGATGACGGCACTCGCGCTCGCTCGGCTCGGTGCGGTCAGCCAGATGACTCGGTCGGTGCGTAGCGCGCGAGGAACGTCGTCACGGCTTCGCGTGCGGTCGCTCGGAGCTGACCGCGGTCGTACCCGGCCGCGCCGCCGGTCAGGGTGAGCCGGTTCATCGGGGCGGCGAGCACCAGCCAGGTGAGCTGGTCGGCTGCGCGGTGAGGGTCGTCATCCGCGAGCACATCTCGGCGCATGAGCTCGCCGAGCGCCTCGGCGAGTGACGCGATGTTCGTGTCCCACCCGTCGCGTACGTAGGCCGCAGCCACGTCGGGCGCGTGGGTCGCCTCGGCAGCAACGAGGGTGCGCATGCGCGTGACGTCCGGCCCGAGCACTCCGTGCTGGAGGGCGGCGGCGAAGCCGAGCAGGCCGTCGGAGACGTCCTCGGCCGCGAGCAGGGCTTCGAGGTGCGGACGCATCGCGTCGCGGCCACGCTCGACCCAGTCGGCCACCACGGCGGCGTACAGCCGCTCCTTGGAGCCGAACTCGCGGTAGAGCGAGTTCTTCGACACGCGCGCGCGGCGGGCGACGGCATCCATCGTCATCCGCGGGTAGCCGTGTTCGAGCAGCTCCTCGCGCGCGATGTCGAGCAGGCCCTGGGCGCTCGATCCCGGTGGGCGGCCGCGGCGGCGCGGAGCATCGCGGTCATCGGCCATGGCGACCAATTTAGTACTTGACAGTCTGCGGTGCGCAGGAGTAGGTTCGCTATTAAAGAACTTATCGGTACTTAAAAGGAGCCGTCATGGTCGTCATCGGAGTCGTCCTGGCCGCGGTCGTCGCATTCGTCGAGGCCTGGGTCTACTACTCGGTCGTCCCGACCGCCGGCGAGGAGGCGGCCGACGGCGAGCGTCTCCAGTGGTGGCAGGTCGCCCTCGAGCTGATGCGCTGCCTCGTGGTCGCCACCCTCCTCGCTGGCCTGCTGGGTACCGCCGACTGGGAGGGCACAGGCCAGGGGGCGTTGCTCGGTATCGCCCTCTGGGCGCTACCGGTCGTGCTGCTCAGCGGCTCGGTGCTCTGGGAGCGGGTCCCCATCCGGCGGGCCGCCATGCACCTCGGCGACTGGCTGGTCAAGCTCGTCGTCGTCGGTGCCATCGTGGGCGCCTTCATCTGACCGACAGCAACAGCGATACAACGAGACCAACGAGACCGACGAGGAGTCCGACGATGACCGCCAACGAACCGCTCGACATCACCTTCACCGCCACGCTCGGCAAGGTCCGCGAGGGCGACACCTGGACCTGCGTGCAGCTGCCGGGTTCGGCCGAGATCTTCGGGACCCGCGGCCTGGTCAAGGTGTCGGGAACCGTCGACGGCCATCCGTTCGACGGCGCATTCATGGCGCTCGGCGACGGCACGCACAAGCTGCCGGTGGCGGCGGGTGTCCGACGCGCGATCGGCAAGGATGACGGTGACGCCGTGACGGTGCACCTCACCGCCCGCCGGTGAGCCGGGGCGGGTGATCCCTGGGCGCTCGGAGGTGGTCTGCGCGGCGGCCGGTGCCGCCACCCGTTATCCCGAAGGTCGCGGATGGCGGCACCTCTGAACCCGAGCCTCACCCTGCGTGGCCCGGGCGCCCGGCGTGGTCATGCCACGGCCGCGTCAGGTGGGCTTCACGAGCTCCACCAGCTGTGGGGACCGGAGATCTGCGCGCCCAGATACCCGGCGTCGCGGCCGCGGTAGTGGACGCGAGCCGCCGAGGAGGCGGGCGACTCCGAGCCGTAGCTTTTCACAGGCGAAAACCTACCCTGCTGGATGCGTCAGCGCGAGTCCCGCGGCTACCAGCGTTGGGTCAAAAGTTGGTAAATGCTTTTCATGTATGAAAAGCTATAGATCTCATGATGGCGTCGATTCGCCTTGTCGCGCCCGCCCCGTGTGCACTGCTGGCAAACTGAGTCGGTCATGCCGACCGACCGCTCAGGCCCTGCTCCCGACGCCGACACGTCGCTTCCCGATATCGCGTCGGCACTCAACCGACTGCTCACGACCGTGCGATGGATCGACGACGACGGCAGGTTGCGCGACTACGACAACAACGTGCACCTCGCCCGCGCGGTCTCGGAGGTGCGCGGCCTCACCTCACACGTGTACATCCAGCGCATCCGGCAGGGAACCCAGCCCGACCCCCGGGCCAGTGTGCTGTGGGCCATCGCCCGGGTGCTGAGCGAACGTGCGGCCGTCGAGATCACGATGG
>JBOFLR010000542.1:0-2042 GCA_051657965.1 Dermatophilaceae bacterium | reverse complement strand
GACGAACTCGGCCGCGCCCGGGCCCGACACGCGGGCCTTGCCCAGGTGCGACACGTCGAACAGCCCCACTCGCTCGCGGGTCGCCGCGTGCTCGGCGACGACTCCGCCGCCGGAGTACTCGATCGGCATCTCCCATCCGCCGAAGTCGGACAGTCTGGCCCCGAGGGCGAGGTGCCGATCGTGCACTGGCGAGCGATGCAGACCGGTCATGTCGGGCACGTTACCGGCCGCCGTCGTCTCGCCCGGCGGCGGCTAGTCTGCCGCGCATGACCACCCTCACCGTGACCACTCGCCCGGCCGCCGAGCTCGCCGTCGACACTCTCGTGGTCGGCGCGGTCGCATCGGGCGAGACCGTCGACCTCGCACCGGGGCACGGGCTGCCTCGCGACGCCGTCGTGCACCTCGAGGCGGTACTCGCCGACCTCGAGGCCACCGGCGCGGTCGACGAGGTCCATCGCGTCGTCGCCGTGCCCGGGGTGAAGGCCACCTCGGTGGTCGTCACCGGGCTCGGCTCGTCCACCGCGCCGGATGACGCGGCACCGGACGACCTGCGGTCGGCCGCCGGTGCCGCGCTGCGGGCCGTGCGCACCAAGAAGGCGGTCGGAGTCGCGCTGCCGACATCCGACCCGACCCGCCTGGCCGCGGTCGCCGACGGTGCTGCCGCCGGGTGCTACGCCTACGACAAGGACATGTCGACCGGCGTCGGCAGTCGCGGCGGTCGTGGGGGCAAGTCCTCGGCCACGTCGCCCGACGGTGGGACCTCGGTGCCGAAGATCGTCGTGGTCAGCAGCACCGGACAGGGCAGGGTGGCCAAGGATGCCGTTGCGCGGGCGTCCGTCATCGGCGCCGCCCGCGACTGGGCGCGGGACCTCGTCAACACCCCGCCCAACGTCCTGTACCCGCAGTCGTTCGCCGACGCGGTCAAGAAGAAGGTGGCCGCCTCTCCCGCGAAGGTCTCGGTCTCGGTGCTCGACGAGAAGGCGCTCCTCAAGGGCGGTTTCGGCGGGATCGTCGGGGTCGGTCAGGGTTCGGCCCGCCCGCCGCGCATCGTGACGATGACCTGGGCACCGAGCGGTGCCACGTCATCCGTGGCCCTGGTCGGCAAGGGCATCACCTTCGACTCCGGCGGCCTCAACATCAAGACGGCGGCGGGCATGGTCACGATGAAGTGCGACATGGCCGGCGCGGCCGCGGTGGCCGCCGCGGTGCTCGCGGTGGCCGAGCTCGGGCTGCCGGTGGCCGTCACCGGCTACCTGTGTCTCGCGGAGAACATGCCGAGCGGCACGGCGCAGCGCCCGAGCGACGTCGTGGTGATGCGCGACGGCACGAGTGTCGAGATCCTCGACACCGACGCCGAAGGCCGGATGGTGCTGGGCGACGGCATCTGCCTGGCCGGCGAGCGAGGCCCCGACGTCATCCTCGACATCGCCACGCTGACCGGTGCGCAGGTCGTGGCCCTGGGCACCGACGTGGCCGCGGTCATGGCCAACGACGACGACCTGCGGGCCGAGGTGCTGCGGGCCGCGGAGGCCGCCGGCGAGCAGGCCTGGCCGATGCCGCTGCCCGCGGAGCTGCGCAAGAAGCTCGACACCCCCACCGCCGACATCGCGCACAAGGGCGATCGTGACGGCGGCATGCTCACTGCCGGTCTGTTCCTCAGCGAGTTCGTGGCCGACGGGATCGGCTGGGCGCATCTGGACATCGCCGGTCCGGCGTTCAACGAGAAGGGCCCGAAGGGCTGCATCCCCAAGGGCGGTACCGGCTACGGCGTGGCCACCCTGGTGGGTGTGGTGGAGGGACGCTCCGGCGGGTGAACTCAGCCGCCGCTCTTACGGCGGAACATCTGCTGGGTGGTCCTGGCCTCGGGTCCGTGGACACCGTCCGCCTTCGACTGGTCGGGTCGGCCCGAGACATCGGCCCCGCCGTGCGACTGCTTGCGGTCGAGCGCCGCACGGAACTTGGCCAGCACGTCGTCGTCCACCGGTTGGCGCCGCTTCTTCCTCGATGACACGGGTGGTCCTCTCGTCGCGCTGGCAGGGAAG
>JBOFLR010000541.1:0-1942 GCA_051657965.1 Dermatophilaceae bacterium | reverse complement strand
AAGGTTGAGGTCGCCGGTTCGAGGCCGGTCATCCGCTCGGACGGTGAATGCCGCCCCCAACGGTGGAGTGGCCGAGAGGCGAGGCAGCGGCCTGCAAAGCCGCGTACACGGGTTCAAATCCCGTCTCCACCTCGAGTTCAACCAGCACCGAGGGCGATTGGCGCAGTGGTAGCGCGCTTCCTTGACACGGAAGAGGTCACTGGTTCAAACCCAGTATCGCCCACCAGACAAACCGGCAGGTCAGCCTGCCTTTCCGTTCTTCGCGTCGTCGGATGCGGCACCCTCTCGCTCGTGCCGAGGGCCAGACTGAGGGCCAACGGACGCGCTGGCGAACCTATCGCCACGCCCGAAGATGCCATCCATCGCGACCGCGCCCGACTGGACGACGGGGCGAAGTTGCTTGCGGTAGACGAGCTCGGTGACCCTCGTCGACGATGGCCGACCAGGCGCGAGATTTCCTCGAGCGGCAACCCGTGGCGCAGGCGCGGTTCGGCTTCCTTGTCGCCCGGCATCCCGGCGTGGTGAGCCACGACGTCGAGAGCAGCTCCGGCATCGGCGGGTTCCGGCTGGTCAACGCCGCCACGAGTCTTCTCATGCTCGCCGGACTCGCGCTCGTCGCGGTCGCCGTGGTGCGGGGGCGCGGCGCCGGTGAGCAACCAGCACCGCAGCCGCCGACTCACCCGATCGGGTCGGTCAGGTAGCCGGCGGCGAACGCACCGCCGAGCAGCTCGTCCTCGACGGTGGCCTCTGGGCCGGACGGAGAGTCGTCGACGTCATGGGCGTACGCCTCGGCGTCGTCGTGCGGGTCGTATCCCAGCCGGCGGCCGGCCTCGAGGTCCCACCAGGCGCGAGTGTTGGCCGAGATCCCCCAGAGGTACTCGGCCCCGGCCGGGAGGGAAGCGGTCAGGGCGGCGTGCGTCATCCGTACGGAGTCCCCGTGGCTCAGCCAGGTGGCGAGAGCACGCCTGGACCGTGGCCGCGGCGCGAACGACCCGATGCGGCACACGACCACCTCGATACCGGCGCGGTCGGCCCACAGGCTGAGCAGTGCCTCGGCGCCCGCCTTCGCGACGCCGTAGTACGTGTCCGGGCGGGGGCTCACGTCGGCCGGAACGGGGATGCGGACGGCGTCGCGTCGTCTCAGATGGCCGACGGCATGGTTGCTCGACGCGTAGACGATGCGGCGTCCGGCATGGCGGCGCATCGCCTGCAGCAGGGCGGCGGTGGAGACGACATGCGACTCCCACGACTCGGCCAGGGGCCGTTCGCCCGCGGACCCGGCGACATGGACGACGGCGTCGGGCCGGCATTCGGCGATCGTGGCGTCGACGGCAGCTGGGTCGGTGAGGTCGATCCGGAACCAGGCATCGGATCCGGTGTCCTGCGACGGTGTCGAGATGTCGAGCCGGCTCACCCGGTAGCCGAGCGCGTCGAGGCCCGCCGACACCACGACGCCGATCCGCCCTGCGGCCCCGGCCACGAGCACGTGACGTGGCCGAACCACCTCGTCGGTCGACGTCATCCGTTCTCCTCCCCGGAGGACACCCCGGTGGGCGCACTCGCCCCAGCATGCCGTGAGAGGACCGGGGGAGTAACCGCGGATGCCGCGGTCCCGTACCGCACGGGTATCTCACCGCGTCCGGCGCTGCCTGCGCCGCCGACGTCATCCGACAGGTGCGCAGCAGGGTCCCGACCACGGCCGGCCCGCGCTACGGGCCTACCATGCTCGGCGTGGCGCAGGCGCGGTTCGGCTCGCTCGTCGCCGGGCATCCCGGCGTGGTGAGCCACGACCCCGACGACCTCTCCGCCGGCTTCTGGGTCGTCGTCGTCACCTTCGAGGGCGCGCTCACCGCGGTGCGGATGCACGAGGTCAGCCGTGACCGGGCACCGGCAGCCGCGCCGGGTCGACCCGACCGGTGGCCGGCCCTCCGCGGACCGTGGT
>JBOFLR010000540.1:0-1989 GCA_051657965.1 Dermatophilaceae bacterium | reverse complement strand
TCCACGCAGGGGAAGCGGACGTGCTGGGGACAGTCGCCCAGGCGGCACGGTGGGTAGCCCGGCTGCTGAGCCCCTCGGTGCTGGTGCCGGCGACGATCGTCCTGGTGGTGCTGACAGCCCTTCGCTCCTGGCGACGAGCTGTCTGGCTGACGGCCTACTGTGCCGGGCTGCTGGTGTCGGCGCAGGCGACGAAACGGCTCCTGCCCCGGCCGATCGTGCCGAACGAGGTGGTGACCCCGAACTCGTATCCGAGCGGACACGTCGCCCTGGCCGTCGCATTCGCGGTGGTCCTGGTGAGTGCCAGTCATCCACGAGTCCGAGGTGCGGTCGTCGCGCTCGGCGCGATGGTGGTCGGATCGTCGACATGGGCCGTGGTCAGCCTGGGCTGGCACCGACCGAGCGATGTCGTGGCATCACTGGTGCTCGGCATGTTCTGGTGGAGCGTGCTCGGTGCGGTCGTCCGCGGGTGGTCGGGCGCGCGACGGACACCCACGCCTCCAGGAGCACCGGCCGCGCCGACCTGATCCGTCGATCGCCACGTCGCGGTCTCGTCGCTCGAGCGCACGGCATCGGAGAGGGCGATCGGGCATCGACTCGTGGTCAGGGGATGGTGGGAAGCACGACCGAGAACGTCGTCGCCCCCGGCCGGCTCTCGACCTCGACCCGTCCGCCGTGCGCCTGCCCGACCGCGGCGACGATGCTCAGTCCCAGGCCGGTCGAGCCGTGGGCGCGGCTGCGGGAGTCGTCGCCACGCGTGAACCGTTCGAAGACGGTGGAGCGAAGGTGGTCGGGGATACCAGGGCCGTTGTCCGACACCGATATCCGGATGACGTCGCCCTCGGTCCGTAGTCGGGTCACCACCCGCGTCCTCGGCGGGGTGTGGGTGCGCGCGTTGGCCAACAGGTTCGCGAGGATCTGGTAGAGCCGCGCGGCATCGCCGGTCAGCTCCACTGGGACGGCGGGCAGGTCGAGCTCCCACTCGTGGTCCGGTGAGGCGGCATGAGCATCGCTGACGGCGTTCATCGTGAGTAGTGAGAGGTCGACCGGGTCGCGGGCGAGTGGCCGGCCGGAGTCGAGCCGGGCCAGGAGTAGCAGGTCCTCGACGAGCTCCTGCATCCGCAGCGCCTCCGCCTCGACCCGCCCGATGGCGTGCGCGACCGGGGCGGGCACCGGCTCGGGCTCGCGGCGGGTCAGCTCGGCGTAGCCGCGGATCGACGCCAGAGGCGTGCGCAGCTCGTGCGAGGCGTCGGCGACGAACCGGCGTACCCGGGTCTCGCTCTCCTGCCGCGCCCGGAGCGCCGACTCGACGTTGTCGAGCATGCGGTTCAGAGCCAGCCCGACCTGACCGACCTCGGTGCGGCCGTCGGCATCGGCCGGGGCGACGCGCTCGGCGAGGGCGACGTCGCCGCTCGACAGCTCCAGTGCGGACACGCGCGACGCGGTGCCGGCGACCCGGTCGAGCGGCACGAGGCTGCGGCGGATGAGTGCGGTTCCACCGGCTCCGACGAGCACCAGGCCCACCAGGGTGCCGCCGACGACCACGGCGACCAGCCGGCTCAGCAGCTCGTCGACCGGTGCTGTGGGGAGGCCGACGTACGTGGTGGCACCGGTCGGCAGGGTTCGCGCCGTCATGAGATGGGTGCCGACATCGCCGCCGACGTCGACCCGCGCCGGTTCGGTGCCGACCGTCGCTCTCCGCACCGCCTCCACCTGGGCGTCGTCGAGCACGTCGGCCTGGCCGGCGTCGTTGACCGCAGCGTTGACCTCCGCCCCGGTTCGCGGCTCGACGGCGACGGTGCCGTCGGTGTCGACACCCAGCACGAGCACGTCACCGCCGCCGACGGTGCCGATCGGGCCACGTGGTGCCGCACCGGCTGCGACGTCCCCGGGCGTCACCGCCCAGGCGAGCTGCGCGACCCGACCGACGGTCTCGGCGAGCTCGGTGTCGAGCTGGTCGGTGAGGTAGCGGCGGGTCTCGAGCACGGTGAA
>JBOFLR010000539.1:0-2254 GCA_051657965.1 Dermatophilaceae bacterium | reverse complement strand
CTGACACCTGCCAGCCTGCCTCCCGACCACGGTCTCGCAACTTACCGGGGGCCGTTCATCGCAACCAGCCGAACTGGTAACTTCGCCGCGTCCACGTCTGAGTTTCGCTGCGCGTCAACGAACTTCAGACCGTTTCCAGGTAGCGCCGCTCGAGGAAGACTCGAGGACGAGGAGAATCATGTCGAGACGTTCAGTTTCATGGATCGCGGCGGGCGTGTCGATCGTCGCGCTAGCAGCGCCGATGACGATAACCATGCCAAGCGCAACTGCGAAACAGGAGCAAGGCGACTCCGTGACGGCTGCAGCAACGCGCGCCACGGCTGCCGACCCTGCGCCGATCGTCGGCGAAGCCATCGACACGACCTACTCGGCCACGGATGAGGCCATCTCCAACCCCGAGCGCGGCTGGAACACCAACAAGATCTTCTCCAACGACCTGAGTGGCCACAACTTCGACGCACTACGTAGTGACAACAGGACGCTCGTGCGTGGCGTGTTCGACATGAAGGAGATCAACGGCCCTCTGTCACAATCCTCGCTGACCAATCTCGACAACAACCTGAAGAAGACCCGAGATGCTGGCCTGAAGGCGATCCTCACCTTCCGCTACAACAATCCCAAGAACGGGGACGGCTCGATCCAGCAGTCGAAGGACGCTCCGCTCAACATCCTCAAACAGCATCTCGATCAACTGGGGCCCATCTTCGCCGAGCACGCGGACGTGATCCTCGGTCTGCGTGGTGGCTTCGTCGGCGCGTGGGGCGAGTGGCACAACTCCTCCAACGGCCTCGACAAGGAACCGGCCCGCAGCGATGTCCACAAGAAGATCCTCGAGGTCCTGCCGAAGGACCGCATGATGAGCGTCCGCCGCGTGGAGCAGGTCCAGGGAGTCACGGCGCAAGACGTCGACGCGGCCATCGCGTTCGACCAGAGCAACGAGGCGCGAACCGGTATGACCGACAACTGCTTCCTGGCCAGTCCGGGCGACGGCTCCACCTTCGCGGTGGACGGCAAACTCAGCCCGGAGGGGATCGAGTCCCAGAAAGCTCACCTCGCGAAGATCTCCCAGTTCCTCCTCATCGGCGGCGAGACCTGCGGCAACGACCTCGGATCGAACGAGAGCCAGCAGCGTGACGACTGCGACACCGCTCGCACGGAGCTCCAGCGCTTCCACTACACCTATCTCAACTCCGAGTACTCCGCACAGACCCTGGATCCCTGGCGGAAGCAGGGCTGTTTCGACGAGTTCGGGAAGTACCTGGGTTACCGTTTCGAGCTGAAGAGCTCGAGCATCCAGAAGTCGGTGAAGGCCGGTGGACAGCTGGGCGTCAACGTTGTCGTCCGGAACGTCGGATACGCGTCTCCCGTCAATCCGCGCGGCCTCGCCGTCGTGCTCCGCGACCAGAGCACCGGCACGACCTACCCGATGAACATCCAGCAGGACCGGAGTGCCACCCTCGACCCGCGATTCTGGTTCCGTGAGAGCGGCGACATCACGGTTGCGGCCTCACCCACCGTGCCAGACACCGTGCCGGCGGGGACGTATGACGTGCTGCTGTCTCTTCCTGACCCGAAGAGCTCGCTGGCGAGCCGCCCCGAGTACAGCATCCGCATGGCCAACACCGACGTCTGGGATGCCGAGGCCGGGCTCAACCTCCTGGCCAAGGGCGTGAGTGTGACGAAGTAGCCCGCACCTCCTCCCTCGACGTCAGTTCGTCACGCGGACATGCCCTCCGACGAAGCTTCGGAGGGCATGTCCGTATGTCGACGACAAGCGATCGGCCTGGACCCAGCGCGTGACGACGGTGTTCCGATCACTCAGCGCCGACTCGGAGCGAGCGTCATCCGCTCTCGTGGTGGCGAGGATGACGGCGGGGCACCCGAGCCATCGGCAGGATGTGCCACAGACGGACCGCGCGGCATCCGGGTTGGATCGAGGGATGACGGTGGCTGAACCGAGTGCGCGGCGGATCAGGGTGGGGGTGGACACCGGCGGCACCTTCACCGACGTGGTCGCGTTCGACGAGGACACCCGCGAGCTGGTCACGACGAAGACCCCGAGCACCCCGGCCGACCCGGCCGACGGCTTCGTCGCCGGCATCGCGAAGGTGCTCAGCCTGATGGGCGCCACCGGCGACGACGTGGCGGCGCTCTCCCACGGCACCACGGTCGCGACGAACCGGCTGCTCGAGGGCAAGGTCGAACGACTCGGTTTCGTCACGAACGAGGGCTACGAGTCGATGCTCGAGATCGC
>JBOFLR010000538.1:0-1666 GCA_051657965.1 Dermatophilaceae bacterium | reverse complement strand
CGGCCCCGCCGGCGGGCGGCGGGGGATCGGTCGAGCGCGGTCGTCCGGGTGCGGCATCCCCCCATTCTGGCCCCGGCGCGCGCCACGGCATCCCTGCGTCCTGGTTCGGCCCGCGACACACGGCGCCCGCCGGCATTCGCCGCTCGGTGTCCGGGCCGTCCGATACTGGGTTCCTATGGGACCCCGTCACGGGTCCGCCGTGTTCGCAGGGGTGCGGCCGGAGCCCCACACCACCGTCGACACCCGGCGCCGACCCGACCCGCGGGTCGCCCGCCGCCGTGCCGTGACCCTGCTGGTGCTCACCGTGGTGCTGCCCGGCTCGGCCCAGCTGGTCGCCGGCCGCCGCGACCTCGGTCGTTTTGCCGTCCGGGTCTTCGGCGGTGTCGCCGTCGTCGGGGTGCTGCTCGGGGTGCTCGCGCTGGTCAGCCGGCCGGCCGCGCTCACCGTGCTCACCCACCGGTGGGTGCTCGCGGTCGCCGAGTGGGTGCTCTACGGGCTCGCCGCGCTGTGGGCCGTGCTGCTCGTCGACGCCTGGCGCCTGGGCCGCACCCCGCAGCCGAGCCCGGGTGCACGACGGGCGCTGCTGGCGGCGCTGGTGGTGTTGCTCGTCGTGCCGGCGTCGGTGGTCTGGGCCGGCCGGGCCGTGGGCCAGGTGGGCGACACGGTGGGCGCGGTCTTCGGTGCCGGGCGAGCGCTCGAGGCGGCCGACGGGCGGTACAACGTCCTGCTGCTCGGCGGTGACAGCGGCGCGAACCGGGTCGGTACGCGCCCCGACAGCATCCAGCTCGCCAGCGTCGACGCCGACACCGGCCGGGCGGTGCTCTTCGGCTTCTCGCGGGAGACGGAGAACATCGTGTTCCGGCCCGGGTCGGTGATGGCCGGCCTCATGCCCGAGGGCTGGACGTGCGGCGACGACTGCCTCCTCAACGGCCTGTACACCTGGGCGCACGAGCACGCCGACCGGTTCCCGGCGGGCACCGACGACCCCGGGGTGCTGGCGACGGTCGAGGCGGTCGAGGCGCTCAGCGGGCTCGACGTGCAATACCACGTCCTCGTCGACCTCGAGGGCTTCAGCGGGCTCGTCGACGCGGTCGGTGGGCTCACCGTCAATGTCCAGCGCCGCACGCCGATGGGCGGCGGGTCGAGCGCGGTGTCGGGGTACCTCGAGCCGGGCGTGCAGACCCTCGACGGGCCCCGCGCGCTCTGGTACGCCCGCAGCCGTGAGGGGTCGACCAACTACGAGCGGATGGCGCGCCAGCGCTGCGTGGTCACCGCGCTGCTGCGTCAGCTCGACCCGCCCACCCTCGTGCTGCGCCTCGGCGACATCCTCGACGCGGCCAGCGGGGTGGTGCGCACCGACATCCCGCAGAGCGCGCTGCCTGCGCTCGGCGACCTCGCCGTGAAGACCAAGGCCGAGCGGATCACCGCGGTCAACTTCGTGCCGCCGCTCATCGAACCGTGGGACTACGACCCCGACCAGGTGCGCGACACGGTGACCGCGACCATCCGCCGGTCCGACTCGGCCGACTCGGCCGACTCGGCCGACTCGGCACCGGGCGGCGGTGCGGGCCGGCCGACCGCTCGCCCGAGTCCGCCCGCCGTGATGGAGAACCCCGGCACCGACCCCGACGCCCAGACCGCCGACCTCGGTGCGGTGTGCGCTGCG
>JBOFLR010000537.1:0-4078 GCA_051657965.1 Dermatophilaceae bacterium | reverse complement strand
GCGGCATCGAGAAGGGCGCCCGCGTCGGTGGGGTCGGGCAGCTCGGCCACCGCGTCGTAGTAGCGGCTCAGCCCCACCGCGGTGAGCACCGCGATGCCGACGACCATGCCGACCATGCGTGTCACCACCACCAGCGCGGATGCCGTGCCGTGCGTCTGCGCGGACGCCTCGGCCAGCGCGGCGTTGTTGACCGGCGCCAATGCGAGCCCGACGCCGAGGCCGGTGGCGGCGAGCACCGCTGTGGCGGAGGGCTGTTCGAGCGAGCCACTCCCCCACGTCGACATCGTCGCCAGCCCGGCGGCGGCGAGCACCAGGCCGGATGCCGCCACGGCACCGTCGCCGAGCCGTCGCACCGCCCAGCCCCCCGCCAGGGCGCCGACGGGCACCGCTACGAGGAACCGCACCAGCACCAGGGCCGCCTCGGTCTGGCTGGTGGTGAGCACGAGCCGGGCGAGTAACGGCACGTCGACGACCACCGCCACGAGCGCGACACCGACCAGCGCCGACACCACCAAGGCCCGCACGAGCCGGCCGCGCACCAGCCCGCGCGGTACGAGCGTCACCGCGGCCCGGCGATGGTGCGCCAGGTACGCCGCCGTCAGCAGGGCCGCGAGAGGCAGGAGCGCGTACCCCAGCGGCCCGACCACCTCGCGTTCGGGCTCGGCGGCGGCGAACGTCATCACGATGCAACCGAGGGCGCCGCCGAGCAGGCCCGCACCCAGCAGGTCGGCCCGGACGAGCACGGGCCGCCACCTCGGCAGGGCGACGCCGAGCGCGGCCACGGCCAGCGCAGCCGCGAGCAGCCCGATTGGGGTGGCCAGGCGTGAGGTGGCGTCGCCGAACGGCACGAACGGCACACCGAGCGACACGCTGGTGACGAGCGCGTCGGGTGCCGCCAGCGCGAGCCCGCCCGTGCCGAGTGCGGCGACACCGAGGGCTGCGGGGAGCAGGCGAGGCAGCGTCCGCCCACGCGAAGCGTGGGCGGCGCGGCCGCCGCCGAGGGCGGCCACGGCGGCGGCGAGGGCGATGCCCGCGACGGCGTTCAGCCAGAAGATCGCGCGCCAGTCAGCGACCGCGAGTACCAGCGCGCCGAGTACCGGGCCGAGCACCGAGCCGACCTCCTGCACGGCACCGACCACCCCGAGCGGCAGCCCACGACGGCCCGCCGGCCAGAGGTCGGCGACGATCGCGAGCGTTGCCGGCACCAGCCCGCCGCCGCCGACGCCCTGCACCACCCGGCCGGCCACGAGCACCGGCAGCTCGACGGCGAGCGCGGTGACCGCCGAGCCGACGACGAACACCGCGAGGCAGACCAGCAGCACGCGCCGGCGGTCGACGAGGTCGGCCAGGCGCCCGACGAGGGGCAGCACCGCGACGTAGCCGAGCAGGAAGCCGCTGATGATCGGGGTGGCCTGCTGGAGGTCGGCGATGCCGACGCCGACACCGCGCATCATGTCGGTGAGGGCGAGCACGACCACGTAGGTGTCGGCCGCAGCGAGGGCCACCGCGAGCGATGCGGTCGCGAGGAGCGCTCTAGGGGCGGGTGATCGCAACGCTCGCGCCGTAGTCGGTGAGGGTCAGGGTGTAGGTGGCCTCGGCACCCTCGAAGAACGGGCCGACGAGCGTGGCCGTGCGCAGCTCGTCCTCCGGAGTGAGACCGTAGGTGATGCGGTAGGTGCCGGTGCCGTCGCCCAGGTTCAGCAGGTCGGCGACCGGCGCGCCCGGCAGCGTGCCGGTGACCTGGTCGAGCACCTCACGACCGGCGCGCACCCGGCTGCCCTCGGTCGGGTCGACCGTCTGCGGGAGCAGCGAGGAGATGCCCTGCTCGGGGTGCACGAAGGTGGCCGGGTTCGGCGCGTTCAGCGTGTCGAGGTCGGTCTCGACGAAGTCGGGCGTGAAGAACTTGATCCAGGTGGTCTCGCCGATCGCGACGACCTCGACCTGCCCGGCGACGCCGTCGATCGTCCCGGTGATGCTGCCCGCGAACTTGGGCTCGGTGGCGCTGATGACGCCCGAGCCGGTGGCCGCGGTGACCCCGCTCTGGAGCTTCGGCACGTCGGTGCTGGTCAGGTCGATCTTCACCGAGCCGGCGCCGTCGAACGCCGTCTTGGCAGCGGCGAGCCGCTGCGCCGGGTCGCGTTCGGGGGTCTCGGACGTGGCCTCGCCCGAGCACCCTGCGACGAGCGCTGCCACCACGGCCGGCACGGCGAGGAGCAGGGCGCGACGGTGAGGCACGCGCACACCCTAGTGGCCAGCTCCGTCGAGCCTGCCCGGATGCCGGCCGGGTACCACCGCGGCCAGCCGGGCGGCGGCGCAGCGCGGGCGGGAACTACCGGTCGCGAGCCCGCCACGTGCCGAACGAGGTCACCCCGCTCGACGACCCCGGGGTGTGCGTCACCACCAATCGGAGCGCATCGGTCTGGACCGGGGTCTCCAGGGTGATCCGGTGCGGAGCGCCGGCGACCGGGCTCGCCGGCGTGCGTGTCTGCCCCGGCAGCGGCGCCCACCCGCCATCCGGCGTGCGGTACTGCACGTCATACGAGGCGGGCAATCGGACCCCGCGCCCGTCGTCGTAGAAGACGGTGCGCACGTCGTCGACCGGTCTCGACGCGCCGAGGTCGACCTGCAGCCAGTCCACGGCGTTCGGGCCGAGGTAGGTCGTCCAGCGCGTCGACGGCACGTCGAGCTGGAACTCCTGCCCGTCGATCGCGCGCGCCGGCGGGTCGGGGGCGTTCGAGTACGACGCGCTCGCGGCCGGGAACTCGCGACCGCCGGGGTTGGCGGCGTCATCCACCTCTTCCGCGAGCGCCGTCGCGGAGCCGCGCGGGAAGCTCACCGTGACCGGCCCCAGGTCGGGCTGGCTGTGGATGCGCACCCCGTCACGCCACAGCGACAGGCCGACCCCGACGCCGTAGTGGCTGCCGTCGGCATCCCAGACCACGCTGAGGTTCGCCCCGTGGTACGGCACGTTCTCCGCCGCGAAGTGGCTCCAGCCGGGCGCCACCTGCGGGTCGACCCGCACCGTGTCGCCCTGCTGACCGCGGATGCCGATCAGCGTGGAGAGCACGAGGTCGGTGTAGGTGGAGTGGTTGTAGTCCTCGCTGTGGCCGGCGGCGTCGTAGAGCCAGCGGTCCTCGTCGGGATGGTGCGCCTCGGCCACGTAGGGCTGGCCGTTCCTCCGCTGGGTGAGGGCGTACGCGCGCAGCAGCTCGGTGAAGTCGGCGGGCCCGATGGTGTCCTGCTCCGGGTACTCGGTGAGCAGGGTGCCGAGCGCGGTCAGTGTCTGGCTGGTCGCGTACGGCCACGACGGCCCGCTCCACCGGCAGCATCCGGCCTCCGCGTCCTTCATGAAGAACAGGCTGCGCCGCTCGACCGTGGTCGGACCGTACGGCGCGCGGAACCCCTGGGGGTCCAGCAGCTGCTCCCAGGCGGCGACGTTCTGCTCCGGCGCCATGCCGAAGGCCCACGGGAGGTAGCCGATCAGCTCACGGTCGGCGATACGGGCCCGCCCGGGGTTGTCGTCGCGCATCACGTGCTTGTAGAACCGCGTGTCGGGATCCCAGAGCAGGCGCTCCTGGGCATCTCGTAGCGCGGATGCCGACGCGTCGTACCGCTGCGCGGTCGCCGGGTCGCCGGCCAGCCGAGCCAGGTCGGCGATGGCCCGCGCGTCGCCGTACTGATACGCGTTCAGGGTCGGCCGATAGCCGGTCCCTCCGTGGTAGGGGTCGTCGCTCTGGTACGAGCTCGCGGTGTACTCCATCGCGTCCCACACCGGGGTCTGCCAGTACAGGCCGGTCGAGGGGTCGAACTGCGGGTCCCAGCCGCGCCACTGCTCCTCGAGCTCCGGCAGCAGCGCGACGGCCCTCTCGAACCGGCCGTCGACCTCGGCTCGCGCGAGCACGGCATCCGCCGCCCAGAACGAGTACTGGTGGGCCCAGTCGGTGGTGTCCTTGCCGAGGAAGTCGTTGGCCGGCTTGGGGCCGGACCCGGCGCCGGTGAGCCAGTAGTCGACGTAGTCGTCGAGGTAGCGGCTGTCACGTAGCCAGCGACCCTCGTAGATGTGGTGGCCGGCAGCGGC
>JBOFLR010000536.1:0-1640 GCA_051657965.1 Dermatophilaceae bacterium | reverse complement strand
CCGGGGACGGGCGGTCCGCATCCGGTGGCGCCGTCGGGTCGGTGTCGTCCGTGTCGGACTCGCTTGCCGCGCCGGAAGAGCCGCCCGCTGCACCGCTCGGCCCGAACAGCGTGGTGCAGATGGCGCGGTAGTGGCGGTCGGCATCCGGCACGTGTTCGATCACCGAGAGCGCCTGCGTCTGCCCCGCCGACTCGAGGACGAACCTGCCGTACCCGATGATCCGGCCGAGGACGGTGAGGTCGTACGTCATGTCGGTGACCCGCAGGAGCGGCAGCATCGCGACCTTGCGGCGGATGAAGCCGTAGAAGAGCAGGAAGCGCTTGTCGGTGACGACGAACCAGTCGTGTCGCCAGTTGAGGACCGCCCAGAGGAACCAGGCCAGTGACACCCAGAACACCGCGAGCGTGAAGCTGCGCAGGGCCGGGCCGCTGCCGCCGTCGCTGGTCGACAGGTCGGCCCAGAGCGCGAGCGCCGTGGCACCGGCGATCAGGAGGATCTCTTTGATCAGGTGGAACCAGTGCCGGCGGACGGCGACGACGACGTTCTCGCCGTACACGAGGTAGCGCGCGAGCTCGCGGTCGAGGCGCGGCTGGCGCGCCACGTCACTCGCCCGAGATCAGGTCGTTGAAGAACTCGGCGATGTTCGCGACCCCGTTGGTGATGATGTCCCAGGCCGACTGGAAGATGTCGGCGGCGGAACTCGGCGAGGTGATGATGGCGTAGGCGATGAAGATGACCAGGACCCACAGGACGATCTTCTTGATCGGGGGCATGCGACGGGTTCTCCTTGCCTGTTGGGCGCGCCCCATGCGCACGCCACGGGGAGAATTGTCGCAGAGGTGACGGGTGTGGCGGATGTTACGTCACCCGGCGTGTCGTCTTTTGTCGGAGTCGGAGTCGGAGTCGGAGTCGGAGTTCGCCACGAACCGGGGGGAGGGGCGCTCGACCGACACGTCGCCCACTCGGCAGGCCTGATGCCGGTCGGCATGCCAACCGGGCGGCATCCGAGCGCCCGATGGTCTGATGCGCTACTGCGCCAGGCCGTAGAGCCGGTCGCCGGCGTCGCCGAGCCCGGGCACGATGTAGCCGACGTCGTTGAGCCGCTCGTCGATCGCTCCGGTGACGAGCGTGACCGGCGGGGTCACGCCGGCGAGCGCCCGCTCGAGGTTCGCGATGCCCTCGGGCGCACTGAGCAGGGTGACCGCGGTGATGTCGTCGGCACCGCGCTCGAGGAGGAAGCGGATGGCGTCGGTCATCGACCCGCCCGTGGCGAGCATGGGGTCGAGCACGTACACCTGGCGGCCGGAGAGGTCGTCGGGCAGCCGGTTCGCATAGGTGATCGCTTCCAGCGTCTCCTCGTCGCGCTGCATCCCCAGGAAGCCGACCTCGGCGCTCGGCAGCAGCCGCACCATCCCTTCGAGCATGCCGAGCCCGGCGCGCAGGATCGGCACCACGAGCGGCTTCGGATTGGAGAGCTTGATGCCGGTGGTGGGAGCGACCGGGGTCTCGATCTCGAACGGTTCGACGCGCACCTCGCGGGTGGCCTCGTAGGCGAGCAGCGTCATCAGCTCCTCGGCGAGCCGGCGGAACGTGGGGGAGTCGGTGCGCTTGTCCCGGAGGTAGGTCAGCTTGTGGGCGAT
>JBOFLR010000535.1:0-4418 GCA_051657965.1 Dermatophilaceae bacterium | reverse complement strand
GCGACGCTTCGCTCGGCGATTCGCGAGCGCCTGACGTCGACGGGTCGACGTGCGTTCAGGACTCGTCGCGCCAGGACCGCCAGAGCGCGGCGTAGGAGCCGTCGGCGGCGAGCAGGTCGGTGTGCGAGCCGAGCTCGGTCACCCGACCGTCCTCGACGACGGCCACCCGGTCGGCGTCGTGCGCCGTGTGCAGCCGGTGTGCAATCGCGACCACGGTGCGCCCGGTGACCACGGCGGCGAGCGAACGCTCCAGGTGGCGCGCGGCCCGCGGGTCGAGCAACGAGGTCGCCTCGTCGAGCACGAGGGTGTGCGGGTCGGCGAGCACCAGCCTGGCCAGGGCGAGCTGCTGTGCCTGCGCCTCGCTCAGCTCGTGGCCACCCGAGCCGACGACGGTCGCCAGCCCGGCCGGCAGCGCCTCGGCCCACTCCAGGGCGTCGACCGCGGCGAGCGCACCGCGCAGCTCGTCGTCCGAGGCTCGGGGCCGGGGCAGCCGTAGGTTGTCGGCCACCGTGCCCACGAAGACATGGTGCTCCTGGGTGACCAGGGCCACCTCGCCACGCAGCTCGGCGAGCCCGAGCTCGACGAGCGGCACCTCACCCACCGTGATCCGGCCGGTGCGTGGCGCGTCGACACCGGCCATCAGCCGGCCGAGGGTCGACTTGCCCGCGCCCGACGGGCCGACGATCGCCATCCGCTCGCCGGGTCGCAGGTCGAGCGAGACCCCGTGCAGCACGTCACGCCCCTCGCGGTAGGCGTACCGCACCTGCTCGACCCGGATGTCGTCACCGGTCGGCACCGCACCGGTCGCCACCCGGTCGGGCGGCACCTCGGCGACCCCGAGGATGCGCGACATCGACGTGGCGGCGAACTGGATCTCGTCGAGGTTGTCGAGCAGCTCCGCGACCGGATCGAGGATGCGCTGTGCGTAGAGCACGACGGTCGTGGCCGTGGCGACCGGCAGCAGCCCCTGCCAGGTGAGCCAGCCGCCCCACAGCACCGCCACGGCGATCGGCGCGAAGAAGCCGACCTCGACCCACGGGTACCACCGCAGCCGCAGACGGGTCGTGTACCGCTCGGCGGCATGGCACTCGGCGAGCGCGTCCGTCATCCGGCGCCGGCGTGCCGCCTCCAGGCCGAGCGCGTCGACCACGGCGAGACCCTCGACCGTCTCCGCGGCCACGCCGTTGAGACGGGCGTACGTGGTGTGCTCCCACAGGTACCCGGGTCCGGCGAGCCGGAGGTAGCGGCGAGTGGGCCGCCACACCACGAGCGGGGCCACGAGCAGGGCGAGCGCGGCGAGCGGTGACGCGACCACCGTGGCCACGAGGATGACGACCACGGTCACCACCGAGACCACCATCGAGGGGATGCCGAACCGGATGACGTAGCTGATCGCGTCGACGTCGTTGGTCGTGCGCGCGAGCAGGTCGCCGGTCCCGGCCCGCTCGACGGTCGACAGCGGCAGCCGGACCGCGGAGGCCATGAAGTCCTCCCGGAGCCGGGCGAACACCCGCTCGGAGAGGACGAAGGAGCTGCGGCGGGCCAGCCACACCAGGACGGTCTCGGCCAGCACAGCGGCACCGAGCAGCCCGATCAGCACCTCGACGCGCGCGATCGCCGCCTCGCCGGTGGTGACCAGTCCGACGACCTGACCGACCACCCACGGCCCGGCGAGCCCCACGACCGCCGCGAGCGCGTGGAACGCCAGCATCGGCATGAGCTCGCCGCGATGGTCGCGCAGCAGCGCCCGGACGTGCGAGCGCACGGTGCGCATCGAGGCAATGGGAAGGGTGCGGCGCGAGTGGTCGGTGTCGGGGACGGGCGGGTTCACGGCTCGTCCCCGCGGATGACGACCGACCGGTACGCGGCGTTGCGGCGGGTCAGCTCTCGGTGCGTCCCGGAGTCGGCGACCTGCCCGCCGTCGAGGAACAGCACGGTGTCGGCCACCTCGAGCAGCAGCGGGCTGGCGGTGACCACCACGGTGGTGCGGCCGCGGCGGTGCTTGCCCAGCCGCTCCGCGATGCGCGCCTCGGTGTGCGCGTCGACCGCGCTCGTCGGCTCGACCAGCACGAGCACCTCGGGATCGCGCAGCAGCGCCCTCGCGAGCGCGATCCGCTGCCGCTGCCCACCGGAGAGCGAGCGCCCGGCCTCCGCGAGCACACCGTCGAGACCGTCGACCGCAGCGAGGGCGTCGCCGGCGTCGGCGACCTCCAGCGCGGCGAGGCGAGCCTCGTCATCCGGCCCGCCGAGCTCGCCGCGGACCGGGCCGCTGAACAGACGCGGCTCGCTCTGGCTCACCACCACGTGATGGCGGATGACGTCGACCGGGAGGTCGTCGATCGCGACGTCGCCCCAGCGGACGCCGTGGCGTCCGGGCACGACCCGGCCGAGCCGCCCGGCGACGGCAGCGGTGTCGTCGGGCCGGGCGGACACCAGCGCCGTCATCCGCCCGAGGTCGACGACGACGCCGGACCGCGGGTCGCGGAGCGCTCCGGCGTGTCCGGCCAGGGCCTGCTGCCGATCCGGCCGCGCCGGGGTACCGCGCGGGCGGTCGTCGACGACATCGAGGTCTGCGGCGCCGGACCGGTCGGGTGAGCGGGGATGGCCCGGGGCGACCTTCAGGAGGCGGGCGATCCGGCCGGCCGCGACCCGGGTGCCGACGTACTTGTCGGCCGTCTCGACCGCGGTCTGCAGCGGGATGGTGAGGAACGCGGTGTAGCCGTAGAACGCCACGAGCTGCCCGGGCGCGATGGCACCGTCGACCGCCAGTCGTGCCCCGAGGCCCGTGACCACCAGGACGAAGACACCGGGCAGCAGCACCTGGGACGCGTCGAGCAGCGCCTGGGTGCCGGCGACCCGGACTCCGGCCGCGCGCACCGTCTGCGACTGGGCGCGGTAGCGCTCGACGAACGCGTCCTCCCCGCCCACGCCGCGCAGCACCCGCAGGCCCGCGACGGTGTCGGCGCCGAGCGCGGTGAGCCGGCCGGCCTCCTCGCGCTGCGCGGCCTGCCGGCGCTGCAGCGGCCGCACGACGAACCCGAGCGACGCCACCAGCAGCGGTCCGCCGATCAGCATCACCATCCCGAGGACCACGGACCCACGCAGCAGGATGACGGCGACCACGACGAACGAGACCACCGCGCCGCAGAACCGCGCGAAGACGTCGAAGGAGTGGCCCATGCGGCCGAAGTCGCTGGTGAACGAGGTCAGCACCTCCCCGGCCGGCAGCTCCCGGGTGAGCGCCGGCCCGGCCCGTAGCACCGCGCCATCGGCGACCAGGCCCGACCGGAACGACGCGACCAGCCAGTTCTTGACCGCGAACCAGTGTCGTCCGTTGCCGGCGAGCCCGCTCAGCAAGCCCAGGCCCAACACCGCGGCCGACCACAGCAGCAGCGCCCGACCGTCGCGTGCCACGATGCCGTCGTCGACCGCCCGCCCGATCGCCGCCGGGACCAGCGCGGCGCTGAGCATCCAGACCACCCCGAGGCAGGCCGCGGCGAGCAGCGTGCGCCACTGCCGCCTGGCCAGCCACAGCACCATCCGGTCGGCGTGCGCCGGCGGCTGCTCCCCCGGACGCACACCGTAGAACCAGTCGGGCCGCGCACGCATGACGACATCCAGGCTAGGCGGTCGGCTCCGGGTCGGGCGAACGCTTTAGCTCCGTGACGTAGCCTGAACGACGTGCTGCGCACCGCCCTCACGCCGAGGTTCTTCGGCCTGTTCGCGCTGCTCCTCGTGGTGCTCGGGTCGTTCGGCTGGCTCGGGCTCTGGCAGCTCGACTCGGCCCGCGGCGACGCACGGCTGGAGGCCGCGGAGCGCGCCCGGTCCGAGCAGCCGGCCGACCTCACCACCGTGCTCCGGCCGTTCGCCCCGTTCGGTGACGGCATGGCGGGGCGCCCGGTCACGGCATCCGGGAGCTACGCCGCCGACGGCCAGGTGCTCGTGCCCGGCCGGCTCCTCGAGGGGCGGGAGGGCTCCTGGGTCATCACCCCGTTCGTCGTCGACGCGACCGGTGCCAGGCTGGCCGTCCTGCGCGGGTTCGTCACCACGCCGGCGGATGCCGGCCCGCCCCCGGGTGGGCGGCTCACCGTCGCCGGTGGGCTGGCGCCGGGGGAGTCGCCCTCGGACGCGGTGCTGCCCGAGGGACAGATCGGGTCGGTCGACCTCTCCCTGCTGGTCAACACCTGGCCCGGCGACCTCTACAACGCGTTCCTGTTCCTCGAGTCCGAGACGCCGGCCACCGGCCCGCAGCTCACCACGGTGCCCACCCCGCTTCCTCCGGTCGAGGTCGACTGGCGCAATGCCGCGTACGCCGTGCAGTGGTGGATCTTCGCGCTGTTCGCGATCTGGCTCTACCTGCGGATGCTGCGCGAGGAGTCGGCGCGGGGCAGCGCAGGCGCGGTGACGGCATCCAGCAG
>JBOFLR010000534.1:0-10069 GCA_051657965.1 Dermatophilaceae bacterium | reverse complement strand
CAAGCCTCGCACCTCCGTCGTTCGACCGGTGCGGCGTGTCGGCTGGACAGGTCCGGATGAAGTTGTCGATTCCCTTCCCCAGTCGTCACAACTGCCCCTATGGTTGCGTGAGCACGTCGCAGGGAGTCAGCCGGAGCGTTCCGGCGCTGCGTGCGAGCAGAAGATCGAGGTCAGGATGACTACGGAGCGTCAGCTCGGCGAGGTCCGTTTCCTCACGGTCGCCGAGGTCGCCGCCATCATGCGTGTCTCGAAGATGACGGTGTACCGCATGGTCCATGCCGGCGACCTGCCGGCCATCCGGGTCGGGCGGTCGTTCCGTGTTCCGGAGGACGAGGTGCACGCTTACCTCCGCAGCTCCTTCGTCGACACCGCCTGAACGGCACCCCACATCACCGCGAGGGGCGGCCCGGCATACCGGGCCGCCCCTCGCGGTGGGTCCGCCGGTTTGGGGGCGCTGTCGGTGGCCGGTAGGGTGGGCCGCCGCGCACCAGCTACCGAGCACGAGTCACGTCAGGACGGTCCATGGGTTCAGTCATCAAGAAGCGGCGCAAGCGGATGGCGAAGAAGAAGCACCGCAAGCTGCTGCGCAAGACGCGTCACCAGCGTCGCAACAAGAAGTGACGACGTCTCACCACTGATCTTCTCGGCGGCTCCCGGCCTCGTGCCAGGAGTCGTCGTCGTGTGTCGGTACGCAGCGTGAGGAGCCGGGCGTCGGCTGCACCGCAGCGCGTAGCCGGACATCGACGCGCTTGCGCACGGTCCGACACCGACGCGGTGCCGATCACTCGGTAGGGTCGTGGCTTGCGGGGCAGATGGCACCCACGGGAAGGAGCGACGTGGCTGGCGTGGTGCTCGTGACCGGGGTGTCCCGGTATCTCGGTGGCCTACTCGCTCGGCGCCTGGCCGACCGTCCCGGCATCGAGCGGGTGGTGGGGGTCGACGTCATCCCGCCACCGCACCCGCTCCCCGGGGTCGAGTTCGTGCGTGCCGACATCCGCAACCCGATGATCGGCCGGGTCATCGAGACCCACGAGGTCGACACCGTCGTGCACCTGAACGTCATCGCCACTCCGACCTTCGTCGGCGGTCGCACGCCACAGAAGGAGATCAACGTCATCGGCACGATGCAGCTGCTCGCGGCGTGCCAGAAGTCGGCGACGGTACGGCGGCTCGTGGTGAAGTCCTCGGCCGCGGTCTACGGTTCCACGCCGCGCGATCCGGCCATGTTCACCGAGGAGACCAGCGCCAAGCGCACCCCTCCAGGAGGGTTCGGCAAGGACTCCATCGAGGTCGAGGGGTACGTGCGCGGCTTCGCCCGGCGACGTCCGGACATCGACATCCTCATGCTCCGGTTCGCGAACATCGTCGGCCCGCGCATCCGCACCTCGATCACCGACTACTTCGCCCTGCCCGTCGTGCCGGTCCCGTTGGGGTTCGACGCGCGGATGCAGTTCATGCACGAGGACGACGCCATCGACGCCGTCGTCACCGCCACCGAAGGCGAGCAGGTCGGGGTGGTGAACCTCGCCGGCGACGGTATCGTCACCGTGCTCCAGGCCGCCGCGCTCGTCGGCCGGCCGGTGCTCCCGGTGCCGCTCGGTGCCGCCGGCATGGTCGGCGGGGTCACCAGGCGACTCGGCCTCGCCGACTTCTCACCCGACCAGATGTCGTTCCTCGCCTTCGGCCGCGGCCTCGACACGACGAGGATGCGCAGCGTGTTGGGCCTCGAGCCGCGGTTCACCTCGCGCGCCGCCTTCGAGGATTTCGCGCGCACCATGGGTCCGGCGGTACCTGCGCTGTCCGCTGTCGTCGGCGTGGTCGGCGGCGTCCTGGGCGCGGCCGGAGGGCTCGCGCACACCGGTGCTCCAGAGATCGGCCGCTGATGGCCCGGCGCAGCAGCCTGGCCACCGGTGCCGCACGAGCGTCCGGGGAACGCGCCCGTCGGAGGGCGACACCGCTCATCGGAGCCGACCCGGTCGATCCGGTCGGGGCCACGGCACCCGACGCCGAGGTCGCGGTGCCCGAACCCGCGGTCACCGGTCCCGAATCCGCGGTCACCGGTCCCGAATCCGAGGTCACCGGGCCCGAATCCGTGCCGGATGACGCCCGGCCGGCTCCACGACGGTCGCGCAGGCCGACCTCTGCGCCGGCGCGTGACACCGAGCCGTCCGGGGCTCGGGCACCGCACCGGCCTGCCCCGCGGGTGACGAGCACTCCCTCGTCGAAGGCCACGAGCCAGGCGGGGGAGCGGAACCGGCGGCCGCGGTTGAGCCCTCGGCAGAAGGCGGCCCGCGACCGTGCCGAGCGGCGGCCCTACCTCCGGGTGGCCGAGCCGCCGCCTCAGTCCCGGCCCGAGCCGCCGCTCGACCCGGCGACCACCGACGTGCCGGCCGGCGCGGGCGTTCCCCTTCCCGATGTCGCCGATCTCGTCGAGGGGGTGGTCACCGTCCTGCGGGCCGCCGCTCAGGCCGCCGGTCTGTCGTCCGATGACGTCGAGCGCCAGGTGGCCCGCCTTCTCGCGTATGCGCGCCGACGCGTCGAGGGGGACTACGACGTCGACGAGTTCGGCTACGACGCCGAGTTCACCGAGACGGTCTTCTATCCCCTCTTGCGCCCCATCTACCGGCACTGGTTCCGCGTCGAGGTGCGAGGTGTCGAGAACATCCCCGCCGACGGGGGCGCGCTCGTGGTGTCGAACCACTCGGGAACCGTCGCCATCGACTCGCTCATGGTGCAGCTCGCCATCCACGACGAGCACTCGCGACACCGGGTGATGCGGGCCCTGGGTGCCGACCTCGTGTTCCAGACCCCGTTCATCGGCGCCATCGCCCGCCGGTCGGGCTCCACGCTGGCCACCGCCGCCGACGCCGAGCGGCTCTTCGCCCGGGGTGAGCTCGTCGGTGTCTTCCCCGAGGGGTTCAAGGGCACCGGCAAGCCCTTCAGTGAGCGGTACAAACTGCAGCGATTCGGCCGCGGCGGCTTCGTCTCGGCGGCACTGCGGGCCGGCGCACCGATCGTGCCGTGCTCGGTGGTCGGCGCCGAGGAGATCGCGCCCATCCTCGGCAACATGAGCGTGCTGGCCCGTCTCCTCGGCCTGCCGTACGCCCCGATCACCCCGACGTTCCCCTGGCTGGGTCCACTCGGTCTCGTGCCGCTGCCGAGCAAGTGGATCATCGAGTTCGGTGCCCCGATCGCCACCGACACCTACGAGCCGGGTGCTGCCGACGACCCGATGCTCGTCTTCGACCTCACCGACCAGGTCCGCGAGAGCATCCAGCAGACGCTCTACACCCTGCTCATGCAGCGCCGGTCGGTGTACTTCTAGCCATGCCCGACGACGGGGAGGCGAGCACTGCGGCGGATGACGCGACCGCGGCAGTCCGCGTGACGCTGGTGACCCGAGCGGGCTGCCACCTCTGCGTGGCCGCCCGAGACGTCGTGGCGCGGGTCGCGGCCGAGCTGGGCGTCGGCTGGGCCGAGGTCGACATCGACGCCGACCCCGACCTGCGCCGACGGTGGTCCGACGAGGTGCCGGTGACCCTCGTCGACGGTCGCCAGCACGACTACTGGCGGGTCGACGAGCAGCGCCTGCGAGCCGCCCTCATGCGAGGACGGGGCTGAGTCCTCGTGGCTGCGGCACGCCGGGCGGCGTCATCCGCGTCATCGGAGGTGGATGTCGGTGTCGTACGGCGGCTCTAGCACATGCTGGGGTGACCGGCCGCAGGGGGTCCACGTCGACTTTGTGCAGGGCTTCACAAGAACGTAGGCTGGCCGGCGGAGCACTTTCCGCGGGCCGGAGCTCTCGCTCCCGTCCTCTCCCCTCGCCCGTGGACCTGGAAGGAGTCGGTGACGCCGCGTGTCCACCGCCGCAGCCGCACGTCGGGAGATCCCGACGGCCTCGGTGGCCCGCCTCCCCGGCTACCTGCGGGCCCTGACCGGACTGGCACGGCTGGGGGTGATCTCGGTGAGTTCCGAGGAGCTCGCGAACGGCGCCGGGGTGTCCTCGGCGATGCTCCGCAAGGACCTGTCCCACCTCGGCTCGTACGGTGTGCGTGGAGTCGGTTACGACGTCGAGCGGCTCGCCTCCGAGATCGCGTCGGTGCTGGGCCTGACCCAGGACTGGCCGGTCGCCATCGTCGGGATGGGCAACCTCGGTCGGGCCCTGGCGGCCTACCGGGGCTTCGCCGAGCGGGGCTTCCGCGTCATCGCGCTTCTCGACGGTGACCCCCGGGTCGTCGGCGACGAGGTCGCGGGACAGTGCGTGCGTCCGATGGCCGACCTCCCCGACCTCGTACGGGAGCAGGGGCTGGCCATCGGCGTCATCGCCACTCCCGACGAGGGCGCACAGGACGCCTGCGACACGCTCGTCGCCGCAGGGATCCGCTCGGTGCTCAACTTCGCCCCGGCAGTGCTCGTGGTCCCCGACGAGGTCGTCGTCCGGAAGGTCGATCTCTCGACCGAGCTGCAGATCCTCGCGTTCCACGGGCAGCGGATCCTCGACGACGCGACCGTGCCGGTTCCGCGGGTGGTGGCACCGTGAGCCTGGTCGTCCTCGGTCTCTCCCATCACGGGGCTCCGCTCCCGCTGCTCGAGTCGGTCGCACTCGACCCCGAGGGGCGCACCCGCCTCGAGGCCGCCGTGCTGCGCTCCGAGCACGTCCTGGAGGCCGTCGTGGTCTCCACCTGCAACCGCACCGAGATCTACGCCGAGGCGCTCACCTTCCACGGTGCGGTGGCCGACCTCACCACGGCGCTCGGTGCCGTCACCGGCCTCGACCGCGCCGCGCTTCAGTCGTATCTGTACGTGCACTACGAGGAGCGCGGCATCGCGCACGTCTTCGCGGTCGCCGCCGGCCTGGACTCGATGGCGGTGGGGGAGGCCCAGATCATCGGTCAGGTGCGCCGCACCCTGGCCCGCGCCCAGCGCCAGGGGCACGTCGGCCCCGCACTGAACGTCGTGCTGCAGCAGGCGCTCCGGGTCGCCAAGCGGGTGCACACCGAGACCGGCATCGACGGCGTCAGCGGCTCGCTGGTGCAGGCGGGCCTGACCCGCGCCACCTCGGTGCTGGGCTCGCTGGCCGACCTCACGGTGCTGGTGGTCGGGGCCGGCGGCATGGGCGCGCTCGCGGCCACGGTCGCGGCACGCGAGGGTGCGCACGCCGTCGTCGTCGCCAACCGCAACGAGAGCCGCGCACGCACCGTGGCGGCTCGGGTAGGTGGGAGCGCTCGTCCGCTCGCGGATCTCGAGGGCGCCCTGACCGCGGCCGACGTGGTGGTGTCGTCCACCGGCGCACCGGGCCGCGTCATCACCGTCGACGCCGTACGCGCGGCATCGACGGCCCGCGCCGGGCGGCCCCAGGTGTACATCGACCTGGCCCTGCCGCACGATGTCGAGCTCGGTGTCGCGGCGCTGCCCGGCGCCGTCCGGGTCGGTCTGGGCGAGCTGGGCGAGGACCTGGCCGCCACCGGCGCGGCGCCGCAGGTCGCTGCCGCCCGCGACCTCGTCACCGCCGAGGTCGCGGCCTACCTCACGAGTCGTTCCGCGGTCGAGGTCGCACCCACCGTGACGGCCCTACGCAGCCGCGCCGGACGGCTCGTCGACGAGGAGCTGCGGCGTCTGGAGCGGCGTACCCCGACGATGGACGAGGCCGAACGGACAGAGGTGCGCCGAGCCGTCGAACGGGTCGTCGACAAGCTGCTCCACACGCCCACCGTGCGGGTCAAGGAGCTCGCACGGGACGGTCAGGGCGGCAGCTATGCCCGCGCCCTGTCCGAGCTCTTCGACCTCGACCCGCGCGACGTCTCCCTCGTCTCCGCGCCGGCGCAGCTACCCGAGCTCGCCGACCTCATCGATGTCGCCGAGCTCGGTGACGGAGGCGGTGAGCGCCGATGACAGCACTCCGCCTCGGCACCCGCCGCTCGGCCCTGGCCACCGCGCAGTCGACCGGGGTGGCCGACCGGCTGCGCGCGTCGGGCCACGACGTCGAGCTGGTCGAGATCACCACCGCCGGCGACCGCGACCGCACCACGCCGCTCGCCTCGCTCGGCGGTACCGGTGTCTTCGTGTCCGCGCTGCGCACCGCGCTTCTCGAGGGCCGGGTCGACCTCGCCGTGCACTCGCTCAAGGACCTCCCGACCGCGCCCGAGCCGCAGATCGTCGTCGCGGCGGTCCCGGTGCGCGAGGACCCACGCGACGCGCTGGTGGCCCGCGACGGTCTCACCCTCGGCGAGCTCCCCGTCGGATCCACGGTCGGCACCGGCTCGCCGCGCAGGGCCGCGCAGCTCGCCGCTCTCGGACTGGGAGTCGAGGTGGTCGGCATCCGCGGCAACGTCGACACCCGGCTCGGCGCGGTGGCCGAGGGGCGCGTCGACGCCGTCGTGCTCGCCGCTGCCGGCCTGCGCCGCCTCGGCCGGTTCGAGGAGGTCACCGAGCTGCTCGACCCGATCCAGATGCTGCCCGCTCCTGGCCAGGGCGCGCTGGCCGTGGAGGTCCGTGCCGACGACCCGGCCACCGCTGCGGCCGTGACCGTGCTCGACCACGCCGACACCCGCACCGCTGTCACCGCCGAGCGAGCCCTCCTCGCCGCGCTCGAGGCCGGCTGCTCGGCACCGGTCGGCGCCCTCGCCGAGGTCGTCGACGGCCCGGATGGCGCCGAGCTCTCCCTGCGCTCCGTGGTCGTGGCCACGGACGGCTCGTGGGAGCTCCGGAGGAGCCTCACCGCCGCGCCCGCCGATCCTGCCGGCCTCGGACGCAGGCTCGCCGCGGTCCTCCTCGCCGACGGCGCCGCCGACCTCGTGACACCCAGTTCCTCGACCGCCGACCGACCCCCGATACCGGAGCGTGCCCTGTGAGCCCCTCGCTCTCGTCCACCCCGTCCACCTCCCGCGTTCCCGCCCGCGTCGCCTTCGTCGGTGCCGGCCCGGGAGACCCCGGGCTGCTCACCGTGCGTGCTGGTGAGCTGCTCGGCGCAGCCGATGCCGTCGTCATCGACCAAGTCGCCCGGCACTCCGTCGTCGAGCGGTGGTGCCGCCCCGAGGTCGACATCGTCGACGCCGGTCACGGCGACCACGGAGAGCAGCTCACGCACGCCGCTCGCGCGAAACTGGTGGTCAAGGCGGCCAAAGGGCACCCCGGCGGGCTCGTGGTGCGCATCATGGACGGCGACCCGGCAGTGTTCAACGGGCTGGCCGAGGAGGCTCAGGCCTGTGCCAAGGCGGGCATCTCGCTCGAGGTGGTCCCCGGAGTCAGCTCGGTCACCGCGGTCCCGTCGTACGCCGGCGTGCCGCTGACGTCGTCCACGTCGACCGGGGTGCACGTCGTCGTCGCGGGCAGCCCGGTGCCCGACCTGGCCGGTGCGCTCGACCCGAAGGTGACCGTCGTCGTCATCGGAGCCCCGGACAAGGCCTCTCGAACCCTCGACGCACTGCTGGCGGCGGGTCGAGACGCCACGACCCCGGTCGCGGTCACCGAGCGGGGCACCACCACCGAGCAGCGCACGGTGGTCACCACCTTGGATGGAGCTGCCGCCGCCGTCGCCGAGGGCCGGTTCCCGGTGCTCGCGGTGGTCGGGCCCACCGTCGCGCTGCGCGACACGCTGTCCTGGTTCGAGACCAAGCCGCTGTTCGGGTGGGACGTCCTCGTGCCGCGCACCAAGGAGCAGTCGGGCACGACCATCGCCCGGCTCGAGCACCACGGTGCGCACGCCACCGTCGTACCGACCATCTCGGTCGAGCCGCCGCGCACGCCACAGCAGCTGGAGCGGGCGGTGAAGGGCATGGTCACCGGCCGCTACGAGTGGATCGGGTTCACCTCGGTCAACGCGGTCCGCGCCATCCGCGAGAAGTTCGACGAGTTCGGTCTGGACGCCCGCTCGTTCGCCGGGCTGAAGGTCGCGGCCGTCGGCGGGGTCACCGCGGACGCGCTGCGGGAGTGGGGCATCAACCCCGACCTCGTGCCCGCCGACGAGCAGTCCGCCCAGGGTCTGCTCGAGGTGTGGCCGCCGTTCGACGCCGACCTCGACCCGATCAACCGGGTGTTCCTGCCGCGAGCCGACATCGCCACCGACACGCTCGTGGCCGGCCTGGTCGCCTCCGGCTGGGAGGTCGACGACGTCACTGCCTACCGCACGGTGCGTGCCGCGCCGCCGGCCCAGTCGATCCGCGACGCGATCAAGGGAGGAGCGTTCGACGCGGTGCTCTTCACGTCGAGCTCGACGGTACGCAACCTCGTCGGCATCGCCGGGAAGCCGCATCCGAGCACGGTCATCGCGTGTATCGGGCCGGCCACCGCCAGGACCGCCGAGGAGCACGGCCTGCGGGTCGACGTGCTGGCACCCGAGCCGGCGGCCGGTGCGCTCGTCGACGCGCTCGCCGACCACGGACGCGCGATCGCCGGTGCCGCGGCGGAGTCCGGCGAGGAGATCGTGCGCCCGAGCCAGAAGCGCGCCGGCGCTCGCCGCCGGGCCACCTGAGCCGCGGCATCCGGCATGGGGTTCCCGAGCGGGCGGCCGCGCCGCCTTCGCCGCACCGCGGCGTTGCGGCGGCTGGTGGCCGAGACGCGGCTGCATCCGGCCGAGCTGGTGCTGCCGGTGTTCGTGCGGGAGGGCATCGACGAGCCGGTGCCGGTGTCGTCGATGCCTGGCGTCGTGCAGCACACGCTCGACTCCCTTGTCGCGGAGGCGAACCGGTGTGTCGAGGCGGGCATCGGCGGGTTCATGATCTACGGGGTGCCAGCCGCCAAGGACGCCCGCGGCAGCGGCGCCGACGACCCGGGCGGCATCCTCAACGTGGCCCTGCGCGCGGTGGCCGAGGCGGTCGGCGACGACCTCGTGGTCATGGCCGACCTGTGTCTCGACGAGTTCACCGACCACGGCCACTGCGGCGTGCTCGCCCCTGACGGGTCGGTCGACAACGACGCGACCCTCGACCGGTACGCCTCGATGGCGCTCGCGCAGGCCACCGCCGGGGCGCACGTGCTCGGCCTGTCCGGGATGATGGACGGCCAGGTGGGGTACGTGCGCGCGGCTCTCGACGCGGCCGGGTTCACCGACACGGTGCTGCTCGCCTACGCGGTGAAGTACACCTCGGGGTTGTATGGCCCGTTCCGCGAGGCGGTCGGCTCCTCACTGGTCGGGGACCGGGCCACGTACCAGCAGGACCCGGCGAACGCGGTCGAGGCGCTCCGCGAGGTCGAACTCGACATCGCCGAGGGGGCCGACATCGTCATGGTCAAGCCCGCCGGGCCGCACCTCGACATCGTCCGTGCGGTGGCCGACGTGTCACCGGTTCCCGTTGCGGCGTACCAGATCTCGGGGGAGTACGCCCAGATCGTGGCCGCTTCCGAGCGCGGTTGGGTCGACCGGGAGCGCGTGATGACCGAGTCGCTGGTCGGCATCCGCCGGGCGGGTGCGGGCGTCATCCTCACCTACTTCGCGCTCGAGGCCGCCGCCCTGCTCTGACGCTCGGGCACGTGGCCCGGCGGCGTGCTCACATCCCGGCGTGTCGCTGCGTTCACTGTTCATGAGCACCGTCCGACTCCTGCCGATCTCCCCGTCCGAGCTGAGCCGGGTGCGCCGTCGCGGCGTCGACGCCCACGAGCGGCCGGCCGAGCCGTTCGCCGCGGAGGGCGGTGAGCAGCTGCGCTGCTGCCTGGCAGCGGCCGAGCCGGGCGAGCGACTGCTCGTCATCGGTCACTCCCCGCTGGCCGCGCGGCGACCGTGGCAGGAGGTGGGGCCGGTGTTCGTGCACGCGCAGCGGTGCCCGGCGCCTTTCGGCGGCGGCGTGCCGTCCTGGCTCGACGACGCTCCGCGCGTCCTGCGGGCCTACGACCGCACCGGGGCCATGTGCTATCAGTACAACCGGGTGGTGGAGGCCGGCCAGGGGGTCGAGGCGGCGCTGGCCGAGATCGTCGCGTACGAGGAGGTCGGCGAGGTGCACGTGCGCAACCTGCTCGCGCAGTGCTTCGTCGTCCGCGCGGTGCGACGCTCGGATGACGGATGACGGATGGTCATCCCCGTACGTCTGCCCGACCGGGCAGGAGCAGGCCGCGGGTGGTTCGGGTGCTCGTACCC
>JBOFLR010000533.1:0-5329 GCA_051657965.1 Dermatophilaceae bacterium | reverse complement strand
CCGACGACCGCGGTGCCGGGAGCCGAGAAGGTGCCGTCGTTGCCGACGATGCTCACGCGATGGGTGAGCCAGCGGCCGCCGGAGGTGCGGGCGACCTTGACGTCGTACACCCGCCGGACGCCGACGGCCAGCCCACCGGCATCCGGCTCGCACCGGTCGTAGAGGCCGCTGCCCTGGTCGGGCACCGCGAGCAGGTCGCTGATCGGCGTGCACACCGGCGCCTTCGTCGAGAACGTCGGGGTGGCCGGACGGGCGGCGAGCAGTGCCCACGTCCCCGGCACGTCCACCAGGCCGTTGCCCTGGGAGACCGCCTCGAGACCGGCCACGAAATCGGCTGCGGTGTAGATCGACTCGCGCAGTTGGCGCGGCGAGACCGGTGTGCCGGTGGCACCTGCCGCCGAGAGCAGCAGCGCCGCCGCTCCCGCTGTCTGCGGTGCGGCCATCGAGGTGCCGTTGAACATCGCGTAGCCCAACGGCAGCGTGTACCCGGCCTCGGCGACATCCGGCTGCTTCAGCCACTGCGGCACCGTGGAGATCGCCGAGCCCGGTGCCATGACGTTCGGCTTGAAGCCGCCGTCCTCGCGCGGCCCGCGCGAGGAGTAGTTGTGCAGTGCCTGCTCCCGCGACACCGTGGCCCCGTAGTTCGAGAGCCAGGTCGCCTTGCTGACCGAGGACCCCACCGCGACCACGTCGATGGCGACCGACGGGTCGCTGACCGTGTTGAGCCCCGGGCCGTCGTTGCCGGCCGAGACGACGATCTGCACGCCGTACTCCTCGATCAGCGTGTCGTACAGCCGGGCTCGGGCGTTGTTGGCGTCGTTGAGCGCCGGCAGGCCACCGATCGACATGTTGACCACGTCGACGCCGCGGTTCGCGACCAGGTCGACCATCCCGTCGGTGAGCGCCGCCGCGGTGCACGCCCCGCCCCAGGTGCAGGCTCGGGACGACACCAGCCTCGCACCCGGTGCCTGGCCGTCCATCGCGCCACCGAACAGGTCGTTGCCGGCCGCGATGCCGGCCACGTGAGTGCCGTGCGCGTCCTCGACGATGCCGATGTTGACGAAGTCGGTGAGGCCCGGCAGGCCGGCCGCGGTGGCGTCGACGTCCTCGCGGTACTCGACGACGAACGGCATCCGCTCGGTCGGGTCGGTCGCACTGCCGAAGTGGCGCACGTCGGCGGCCTCCTCGTACGGCCGCATCCGCTCGGTGGGCTCGAAGGCCTGGTCCTGGTCGGCATCCACCCACACGTCGTGCGACACCGGGTCGTAGAGCACGCCGAACCGGTCGGTGGTGTCGCCGTCGCGGTCGACGTCACCGGCGGGCTCGCTCGGCGCAGTGACCGACTCGGCGAACCGCTCGAAACGGTACGAGCCCGCAGGTGAGCTCCAGGCACCCGCGACGCCCGGCACGGTGAAGGCCGGCCCGGTGACCGCAGTGGTCATCGCCAGCCAACTGCCGTCGCCGTCGAACACCGGGTCGGTGGCGGTGACCCAGTCCACGATCTTGCGCTCGCCGGTACTCGTCGTGCGCAGGGCCGGATGGTCGAGGTCGACCCCGGAGTCGAGAATGCCGATGGTCACCCCGCGGCCGTCCCACGTGGGGTGCGCAGCCCGGAACGCGACCGAGCCGGTCTCGCGGACCGGCAGGTAGGGGTTGTCGAGCGGCGTGGCCGGCCCCGGCCCGGCCACCGCAGTGGTGACGGCCCCACGACGCGCGCCTTCGGGCTCCGCCGACGGGTCCGGCCGCCGAAGAGGCTCGTCGAGGTCGACGGCGAGCACCCGTGCCGCACCGGCCACCCGCTCGACCCGGGCCGTGGGAACGCTGGCCCGCACGTAGCCGACCCGGTCGTTGCGGGTGACCACCGTCCCGCCTTGCCCGCGCACCGCCGCGGTGACGTCCTCGGTGCGGCCGCGGTGGGTGGCGACGAGCATGGTCACCCGGCGCGCACCGGTGCGCTTCGCGGTCGCCAGCAGCTCGCGGTCGCGCTGTCCGAGGCGGTCCGTGCCGCGCACCGGCTTCACCGGGTCGCTCCCGGCGACCGTGACGCCGGCCCGCACCGACCGGTCGGATGACGCGGCGCTCGCCGGTGTGGGCGCGGTTCCGGTCGGGACAGCGGTGGTGGCGGTGGTGGTGGTGGTGGCGGTGGCGACAGTGGCGGTGGCGGTGGCGGTGGCGACCGCCGTTGCGGCGCTGGTGGCGGTGGCCACCACGACGGTGGCGAGCGCGCGCCGTACGGCTCGCGAGGGGCTCGCTGTGCTCATTGAGGGTCCCGTCCGACGAACCGAGGACGCGCCGATGCCGGCGCGGCACGACAGTGCATCACACGGAGGCTCGCCGCGTCCGCCGATCGCGCGCGGTCTCGGTCGTTCGGACGAGCGCGCCCCCGGATGACGTGCGAGGGCCCCGCGGACTGGTGGTCCGCGGGGCCCTCGGATCTGCCGAGCCGGGTCAGGGGGTGACGACCACCTGACCGCGACCGAGTACCGCACCGGCCGGCGAGGCGAGCGTCATCTCACCGAACAGCGTGCGGCCCTCGGCGACCGTGCCCTCCGGCGTGATGGACCCCTCGAGGGTCACCGTCTCGCCACTGGCGAGCTCGACTCCACCCGCCGGCACGGCGAGCGTGCCGAGTGCAGGGGCGAAGAAGACGTCGAGGTAGTCGTACTCCGTGGTGCCTGCAGGAACCTCGTAGCCGTCGACCACGACGGTGTAGGTGCCCTCCGCCGGGTCGGCGATGGTCACCGACTCCTCGGAGTCGCCGTCGGCCGAGGTCCCGACGACGGCGCCGGCGGCGTTCCGGACCGTCAGGTCGAGGTCGGCGCCGGCATCCGAGGGATTGCCGATCGTGGCCGTGAGACGGCTGGCCCCGGCAGGAACCGCGACCTCGAACTCCTCACCGGCGCCGTCGGCGATCGACCGGCGGGCGTCGACCGCCGACCCGAGCGAGCCTCCCGTCGGCGTGGCCGTGACCGCGCCGAAGAGGTTCTTCGCCGTCCAGCTGACCGGCGCCGAGCCGCCCGCGGACGGGGCCGGGACCTCCTGCACCTCCGGCGTCACCTCGACGCCCTGGGCGGCAGCGGTGACCCGGAACGGGTTGTCGAGGAACGGCGAGGTGCGCCGCGACTCCACGTAGATCTCCCACACGCCCGGCAGCGGGTCGGCGTACGACCGCGATGTCGGGTTACACACCGCCTTGTCGCTGAAGTTCGTGTAGCACTGCGTGGTCGCCGTCGGGTCGGCCGGGATGCCGTAGGGGTTGACGGCGATCCAGCGCACCTGGCTGTTCGTCGCGATGCCACCGAGGTTCACCTGTAGTGCTCGAGCGCCCTCCGGAACGGTGACGTAGTGCCGCACGTGATAGTTGCGCTCGGTCGAGCCGGACCACGTCCGCGAGAAGGACGGCGCCGAGAGGTCCTCGGACGCGACGACCGCGAGCATCACCCGGTGGTCGACGAGCGGGGTCCGCGGGTCGTCGATCTGCAGGATCGCCGAGTGCAGGCCCACGGTGCGGGGCTTGGCCACGACCCGCAGGGTGCGCTCGTCGCCGCCGATTCGCGCGGTGCTCGGCGCACTGAAGGTGCCGTCGTTGCCGAGGATGGTGACTCGGTGGGACGTCGCCCGGCCGCCCGAGGTGCGGGCCACCGCGATGTCGTACGCCTTGCGTTCGCCCACCGCCTGACCGCCCTCACCGGACCCGCACCGGTTGTAGAGCCCGGTGCCGCGGCCGGGGGTGGCGAGCAGGTCGCTGAGCGGTGTGCAGACCGGGGCGTCCGTGGCGTAGGTCGCCGTGGTCGGCCGCTTCGCGAGCAGCGCCCAGGCGCCGGGGACGTCGACCTGGCCGTTGCCCTGGGCCGCAGCCTCCAGACCCTTGGTGAAGTCGGCCGCGGTGTAGATCGACTCGCGCAGCTGCTTCGGGGTGATGTCGACACCGGTGGCGAAGCCGGCCGAGAGCAGCAGCGCCGCCGAGCCCGCCGTCTGCGGCGAGGCCATCGAGGTGCCGTTGAACATCGCGTAGCCGTACGGCAGCGGGTAGCCGGCCTCGGCGAGGTCGGGCTGCTTGAACCATCGCGGCACTGTCGAGATGGCCGAGCCGGGCGCCATGACGTTCGGCTTGAAGCCGCCGTCCTCGCGCGGACCGCGCGAGGAGTAGTTGTGCAGCGCGAGATCGCGCGTCACCCCGGATCCGTAGTTCGCCTGCCAGGTGGCCTTGCTGACCGAGGAGCCCGCCGAGACGACGTCGGTCGACACCGATGGGTCGCCGATGGTGTTCGCGCCGATGCCACTGTTGCCGGCGGAGATGACGATCTGCACGCCGTACTCGTCGATCAGGCTGTCGTACAGCTCGGACCGCGCGTTGTTCGCGTCGTTCAGCGGCGGCAGACCGCCGATCGACATGTTGACGATGTCGACGCCCCGGTTGGCGACCAGGTCGACCATGCCGTCGGTGAGCGCCGCCGCGGTGCAGCCACCGCTCCAGTTGCAGGCGCGCGAGGACACCAGCTTCGCGCCCGGCGCCTGGCCGTCCATCTCGCCGCCGAACATCGAGTGCGCCGCGGCGATGCCGGCGACGTGCGATCCGTGGGCGTTCTGGACGATGCCGATGTTGACGAAGTCGGCGACGCCGGGCAGGCCAGCCGGGGTGACGTCGACGTCCTCGCGGAACTCGACGACGAACGGCATCCGCTCCGCGACGTCGGTCGCCGGGTCGTCGGTGCCGAAGTAGCCGATGTCGTACTTCTCCTTGTACGGCCGCATTCTCTCGGCCGTCTCGAAGCTGCGGTCCTGGTCCGCGTCGACCCAGACGTCGTGCGACGCCGAGTCGTAGAGCACACCGAACTGGTCGGTGGTGTCACCATCGCGGTTGACATCACCGGCGGGCTCACCAGCGGCGGTGATCGACTCGCTGAACCGGTTGACCTTGTACGTGCCGGCGGGCGCGGTCCACGTGTTGCCCTGGTAGCTGAACGACGGTCCGGCGGCATCGGTGAGCATGGCCCGCCAGGTGCCGTCGGCGTCGAAGACCGGGTCGGTGGAGGTGACCCAGTCGACGATCTTGCGCTCGCCGGTCGACGTCGTGGCCAGCGCCGGATGGTCGAGGTCGACCCCGGAGTCGAGGACGCCGATGGTGACCCCGCGGCCGTCCCACTCGGGGTGGTCGGCGCGGAACTTCACCGAGCCGGTCTCGCCGATCGGCATGTACGGGTTCTCCAGCGGCGTCGACGCCCCTGGGCCCTCCGCCGCCGCAGCGGTGCGGTTGCTCTTCGGGGCACCCGCCTCCGCGGCGGGGTCGGGCAACGGTATTGACTCGTCGAGGTCGACGGCGAGCACC
>JBOFLR010000532.1:0-4172 GCA_051657965.1 Dermatophilaceae bacterium | reverse complement strand
GCGGCACCGGTGACGGTGCCGACGACCTGACCACCGGCGTCACGGGCCACCGCCCGCACGCGCAGGCCCGCGTCGTCCGCACCGCCGGCCGTCGCCGCGGTGAGCCGAAGCGCACCAGCGCCGACATCCGGGGTCATCTTCAGGTGCTCGACGTGCGACGCCGGGACCGGCTCCATCCACACCGTCCGCCAGATGCCGGAGCTGCCCTGGTAGAAGATGCCGCGGTCGCCCTCGCGGCGCTGCTTGCCGATCGGCTGACCGGTGGCATCGGTGAGATCCTCGGCCCACACGATGAGCTCCTGCGGACCGGTGCCCTCCAGGGCGTCGGTGACGTCGACGCTGAACTCGTCGTAGCCACCGCGGTGCGCGGCGACCTCGGTGCCGTTGACGTAGACCTTCGCGTCGTAGTCGACCGCGCCGAAATGCAGCACCAGACGCTGCCCCTGCCATGCGGCCGGCACGGTGAACGTGCGGCGATACCACATCCGGTCCTCACGGCGCTGGATGCCGGAGAGCGCCGACTCGATCGGATACGGCACCAGCACGCGCTCGTCCAGGGTCTGTCCGACCGGCGGGTCCTGCCCCGACTCGGCCCCGGCGAACTCCCACACCCCGTTGAGGTTCTGCCAGGCGTCCCGGGTGAGCTGTGGCCGGGGGTACTCCGGCAGCGCATTGTCGGGGCCGACCTCCGCAGTCCACGGCGTGGAGATCGGCGGCACCCCCTTGGTCCACGTCGGTCCGGCGTCGGCAGCGCCACGAACTGCACCGGCAGCTCCGGTCGGGCCGACCAGACCAGCGGTCAGGATCGTCGCCGCGACCGCAGTGAGTGCTCGTCGTCGTCTCAGCATCTCGGTTCCTCCCTCGTCATTGCGGGTCTTCCCGGTCCTCGAACCGCAGCGCGCCGCCTCCCGAAGCGCTCACGACTCACCACAAGCAAACACATTCCAACAACTTCGGTGACAATTAGTCAAGGGTCCTCGCGAACCGTGTCCCCGCACGCCCGGGCCACCGACGAACCGGACCTCCGCGACGACGGCCGCAGCTCCACCACCTCCGACCGCCTTCGCGGTGGCGGGACGATCGACGATCGGGCCGTGCACATCCGTGTCGCACGGTCGGGCAGGATGGCGGTCATGAGCGAGCACGAGCAGCCTCCTTCGTCCGACGCCGACGGCCGGGACGCCGTCCCTGCCGCGGTCAGTGGCGACGGCGAGCGCGTCGTGGTGGTCACCCCCGACGGGATGGGCGTGGCACACCAGCCGTCCGACCGCGACCACGCGCCCGATGACGACCAGTCCGCCGACCGCGGGCGCCGTAGCCCCGGCAACCCGGCCGACCTGGTCGAGCAGCCCGCGAAGGTCATGCGCATCGGCTCGATGGTCAAGCAACTGCTCGAGGAGGTGCGCAGCGCCCCGCTCGACGAGCGCGGCCGGGCCCGCCTCGCCGACATCCACCGTCGTTCCCTCGCCGAGCTCGAGGACGGTCTCGCCCCCGAGCTGGTCGAGGAGCTCGACCGTATCGCCCTGCCGTTTCGTGACGAGGCACCATCCGACGCCGAGCTGCGCATCGCCCAGGCCCAGCTCGTCGGCTGGCTCGAAGGGCTCTTCCACGGCATCCAGACGGCACTCGTCGCCCAGCAGATGGCGGCCCAGGCACAGCTCCAGCAGATGCGCGCGCTCCCACCGGGAGTCGCGGCGCCAGGCGGACCCGCGCCCGGGATGCCGAACCCGGGCCAGGCAGTGCCCGACCCGAGTGGCTCGCCCGGCACCGGCCAGTACCTCTGACTCGGCGACCGGCGTGGCTGGTCAGACCGCTGCGGCCGCCCCACGCCCCGCGGCACGCCCGCTGAACAGGCAGCCGCCCACGAAGGTGCCCTCCAGCGCTCGGTACCCGTGCACGCCACCACCACCGAAGCCGGCGACCTCGCCCGCGGCGTAGAGACCCGGCACCGGTGAACCGTCGAGGCCCAGCACCCGGCCGCTGAGATCGGTGTGCAGGCCACCGAGGGTCTTGCGCGACAGCACCCGGAGCCGTACCGCGACGAGTGGGCCGTGCTTCGGGTCGAGGATGCGGATCGGCGGGTGAGCCCGCTTCGTGAGGCGGTCACCGCGGTAGCCGCGCGCCATCCGGATCGCGGTGATCTGACCATCCTTGGTGAACCGGTTGTCGACCTGACGGTCACGGTCGACGATCTGCCGCTTGACATGGGCGAAGTCGACCGGGGTGGCCGGGGTCAGCGCGTTCATCTGCTCGACCAGCTCGAGCAGCGAGTCGGCGACCAGCCAGTCGACACCTCGGTCGAGGAACGCCTGCACCGGTGGCTGGACCTTGGTGACCGGCCGGCGCAACACGTCGCGGATGCGTCGCTCGGTCAGGTCCGGATTCTGCTCCGACCCGGAGAGGGCGAACTCCTTGCCGGCGAGCGTCCGGTTGAGCACGAACCAGGAGTGGTCGAATCCCTGGCGCCGGAGATGACCGAGCGTCCCGAGCGTGTCGAAGCCCGGATAGTACGGCGCCGGCAGCCGGTCTCCCAGGGCGTCGAACCACATCGCGCTGGGACCGGGAAGGATGCGGATGCCGTGGCCTGGCCACACCGGGTCCCAGTTCTGCACCCCCTCGACGTAGTGCCACATGCGATCACGGTTGACGACGGTCCCGCCGGCCCTCTCGGTGATGGCGAGCATCCGCCCGTCGACGTAGGCGGGGACCCCGGTCACCAGGTCGGCGGGTGGGCGACCGAGCCGCTCGGGCCAGTTGGCGCGCACCAGGTCGTGGTTGCCGCCGATGCCGCCGGACGCCACGACGACCGCTCGGGCACCGTACTCGAACTCGCCGACGACATGCCGCCCGCTCGCCACTCCGCGCGGCGACTGGTCCTGGGCGAGAACCGAACCGCGCACACCGGTGATCACGCCGGAGGTGGTGACGAGCTGGTCGACCCGATGACGTGGACGGTAGATCACCCGGCCTGCGGTGACGTGCTCGCGGACCTCGTCCTCGAACGGCGCGACCAGACCGGGGCCGGTGCCCCAGGGGATGTGGAACCGTGGCACCGAGTTGCCGTGGCCGCTGCTCGTGCCGTCACCGCGCTCGGCCCACCCCACGACGGGAAAGAAGGAGATGCCGAGCGAGCGCAGCCACTCGTACTTCTCCCCGGCGGCCCACTCGACGTACGCCTGAGCCCACCGCCGCCCCCAGTGGTCGGCGCCCGGCGCGCCGTCGGGTCTGGTGAGCCGATCCCAGGCGGCCGTACCCTCCCAGTCCTGCCAGGCGAGCTCCAGGGAGTCGGTGATGCCCAGGCGCCGCTGCTCGGGGGTGTCCACGAGGAACAGCCCGCCCAGGCTCCACCACGCCTGACCGCCGAGGTTGTCCTCGTTCTCCTGGTCGAGCAGCACCACGGAACGACCGGCCTCGGCGAGCTCGCAGGTGGCGACCAGCCCGGCCAGCCCGGCACCCACGACCACGACATCGGCGTCCATGGGCAGACCCTAGGCGTTCATGGCCGCGCCGAGGAGACCGTCGGACGCCGCGACCCCACGCCTCGGCCTGCTCGCCTCGTGCGATGAAGTTCGCTGTCGCCTCGAAAGCTCGCCCACGCGATGCTGTCGCCTCGAAAGCCCGCCCACGCGATGCTCGGGACCCGCTCGACCCTCGGCCCGTTGCGTGAGTCCCACGTGAAGCAGATGCGGACGGATCTGCAGTCTCTGCGGATGACGAAGTCTCTGCGGATGACGAGCGAGCGCGGACGTCATCCGCAGAGCGTACCGGCATCCGGTACGGGCGGATGGTGCCGCCTTACCGAGGTCTGCGACGCCACGTCGGCATCGGCTCGGTGGGGCCGCGACCTCCCTTGGCTTGACCTATCAGACTGACGAGTCTATTTTCTTGTCGATCGTCACAACCGACCGGAGAGGACCGATCCATGTCCACGACACTCGATCTCGAAGCCGGGCTGGTCACGAGCGAGGACAGCGGTGCGTGGGTGTACGCCGTCGTGCCGGAGGCGGCTACCGCGTTCGGGACCCGGAAGGCGGTCAAGGTGGTCGGGACGATCGACGGCGCCGCGGTGTCGGCGACCCTGCTGCCGCTGGGGAACGGCACCCACATGCTCCCGGTCAAGGCCGCCACCCGGAAGGCGATCGGCAAAGGCGCCGGTGACCGCATCCAGGTGC
>JBOFLR010000531.1:0-1993 GCA_051657965.1 Dermatophilaceae bacterium | reverse complement strand
CCGCGCTGGTCCTCGGCCCGACCGGGCGCAACGTCGCCGCCGGCATGTCCGGCGGTGTCGCCTACGTCCTCGACCTCGACCACGCCTCGGTCAACCGCGAGCTCGTCGACCTCGGGCCGCTGCGCGCCGACGACGAGCTGGTCGTTCGCGACCTCCTCGAACGGCACCACCGGTGGACCGGCTCGGCCGTCGCGGCCCGGCTTCTCGAGCGCCCGGATGACGCCTACGCCCGGTTCACGCTGATCCTGCCGCGCGCCTACCAGCGCGTGCTCGACGTGCGTTCCACGGCCGTCGCCGAGGGGCTCGATCCCGACAGCGCCCAGGTCTGGGAGCGGATCATGGAGGCCTCGCATGGCTGACCCCCAGGGCTTTCTCCGCACCCGCGAGCGCGAGCTGCCTCGGCGCCGGCCGGTGCCGGTGCGCATCCGCGACTGGAAGGAGGTGTACGAGGAGCAGCCCGTCACCGAGCTGCAGCGCCAGGCCGGACGGTGCATGGACTGCGGAATCCCGTTCTGTCACAGCGGATGTCCGCTCGGCAACCTCATCCCGGAGTGGAACGACCTCGCCAGGCGGGGCGAGTGGCGCCAGGCCATCGACCGGCTGCACGCCACGAACAACTTCCCCGAGTTCACCGGGCGGCTCTGCCCGGCGCCGTGCGAGTCGGCCTGCGTGCTCGGCATCAACCAGCCGGCGGTCACCATCAAGCAGGTCGAGGTGAGCATCATCGACCGGGCCTTCGCCAACGGCATCGTGCAGCCGGTGGCGCCCGAACGACTGTCCGGCAAGACCGTCGCGGTCGTCGGGTCCGGCCCGGCCGGGCTGGCCACGGCCCAGCAGCTGACCCGGGCCGGTCACACCGTCGCCGTCTACGAGCGGGCCGACCAGCCCGGCGGGCTGCTGCGGTACGGCATCCCGGAGTTCAAGATGGAGAAGGCCGTCCTCGACCGGCGGATCGCCCAGATGAAGTCCGAGGGCACCCGGTTCCGCACCGGTGTCGCCGTCGGGCGCGACGTCACCGGCACCCAGCTGCGCGCCCGCTTCGACGCGGTGGTCGTGGCCACCGGGTCCACCGTGCCCCGGGACCTCCCGGTTCCGGGTCGCGAGCTCGACGGCGTGCTCCAGGCCATGGACTTCCTGCCGCCGGCCAACCGGGTCGCGCTCGGTCAGGTGGTCGAGCAGCAGGTGACCGCTGCCGGGAAGGACGTCGTCGTCATCGGGGGCGGTGACACCGGTGCCGACTGCATCGGCACCGCGCACCGGCAGGGCGCCCGGTCGGTCACCAGCCTGGAGATCCTTCCCCAGCCCACCGCGGAGCGCCCCGGCACGCAGCCCTGGCCGACCCACCCGATGGTGTTCCGCGTCGCCTCGGCCCACGAGGAGGGTGGCGCCCGGCTCTACGCCCTGTCGACGAGCGAGATCGTCGGTGACGACGCCGGGCGGGTCGCGGGTCTGCGGGTGCATCAGGTGCGGGCCGGCGAGGGCGGCTTCGAGCCGGTCGCCGGCACCGAGAAGGTGCTACCTGCACAGCTCGTGCTGCTGGCGATGGGCTTCCTCGGGCCGGAGCCGGGGGGTCTACTCGAGCAGCTCGGCGTGGCTCGCGACGAGCGCACCAACGTCGCCCGCGACCACCGCTTCATGACCGACGTGTCCGGGGTGTTCGTCGCCGGTGACGCCGGGCGCGGACAGTCGCTCATCGTCTGGGCGATCGCCGAGGGCCGCTCGGCCGCTCATGAGGTCGACGCCTGGCTGATGGGCAAGCCCTCCCGACTCCCGCGTCCCGTCGACCCCACCGACCGCCCCCTCACCGCCTGACCGTTCGTCCCAGCCCGTCGGCAACCCAGTCGTGGGACGGGTGCCGACAGCGCAGGATGCCGCGCGGCCGGCACCCCGCTGACGTCGACCACCTGTGGCTCGGGTGCCAAGGGCGCAGGATGCCGCGCGGCCGGCATCCCGCTGTGCGAGGCGTCGTTCCGCCGGCCCGACATGTGGCCCG
>JBOFLR010000530.1:0-2878 GCA_051657965.1 Dermatophilaceae bacterium | reverse complement strand
CGGCCGGCCCGCGCTACGGGCCTACCATGCTCGGCGTGGCGCAGGCGCGGTTCGGCTCGCTCGTCGCCGGGCATCCCGGCGTGGTGAGCCACGACCCCGACGACCTCACCGCCGGCTTCTGGGTCGTCGTCGTCACCTTCGAGGGCGCGCTCACCGCGGTGCGGATGCACGAGGTCAGCCGTGACCGGGCACCGGCAGCCGCGCCGGGTCGACCCGACCGGTGGCCGGCCCTCCGCGGACCGTGGTGCAGCAGCCTCGACGAGGCGGCCTATGTCACCGCCGTCGAGGAGGTGCGGTCCCGGGTCGCCGGCGGCACCGTCTACCAGGTCAACCTCTGCCGGGTGCTCGAGCACGACCTGCCGGATGACGCCCGCCTCGCCGACTTCGCGAGTCGCCTCGAGCTCGGCAACCCCGCGCCCTATGCCGCGTCGATCGACCTGCCCGACGCCGGGCTGGAGATCGCCTGCGCCTCGCCCGAGGCATTCGTCCTCCGCCGCGGCGACCGCATCACCTCCCGACCGGTCAAGGGCACGGCCGTCACGGCATCCGCGATGCTCGAGAAGGACTACGCCGAGAACGTCATGATCGTCGACCTGGTCCGCAACGACATCGGCCAGGTCAGCCGCCCGGGAACGATCGAGGTCGACCACCTGTGCCGAGTCGAGCAGCACCCGGGGCTCGTCCACCTGGTCTCCGACGTCAGCGGGCTGCTACGCCCGGGCACGACCTGGCGCGAGATCCTGGCCGCCACCTTCCCGCCTGGCTCGGTGAGCGGCGCGCCCAAGCACACCGCGCTGCGCGCCATCGCCGACCTGGAGCCGGTGCCGCGCGGCCCGTATTGCGGCGCCGTCGGGTGGGTCGACGCCGACCGCGACGAGGCCGAGCTCGCGGTCGGCATCCGCACGTTCTGGGCCACCAGGGCGGATGACGGCCGCCGCGTCATCCGCTTCGGCACCGGCGCCGGGATCACCTGGGCGAGCCGAGCGGTCCACGAGTGGCAGGAGACCCAGCTCAAGGCCGCCCGACTGATCGGGCTCGCCGGCAGCGCGAGCTGAGCGTCTGAGAAGCTGTACGGCATGAACGAGATCCGCGCCTGGGTGGACGGGCGCCTGGTCGCACCCGACCGGCCGGCGCTCAGTGCGGTCGACCACGGAGTCACCGTCGGTGACGGCGGGTTCGAGACGGCCAAGGTGGAGCGTGGTCGGGTGTTCGCCATGACGCGCCATCTCACTCGCCTCGACCGCACGCTCACCGGTCTCGGCCTGCCCGTGCCCGACCATGACCGCGTCCGCGAAGGCGTCGACGCCGTGCTCGCGGCCGGTCCGATGGACTTCGGCCGGGTGCGCTTCACCGTGACGGCCGGGGTGGGCCCACTCGGCTCCGACCGAAGCGACTCGCCGATGACGTACATCGTCACCGCAGCGGCGCAGCCCCGGCCCGGCGCCAGCGGAGCGGTCGTCTCGGTCGACTGGGTACGCAACGAACGGTCGGCCACGGCGGGGTTGAAGACCACGAGTTACGCGGAGAACGTCGTCGCGCTGGCCCGTGCCAAGGCACTCGGGGCCGAGGAGGCGATCCTGGCGAACACCCGCGGTGAGCTGTGCGAGGGCACGGCGAGCAACGTCTTCGTGGTCACCGATGGCGTGCTCCGCACCCCGCCGCTGTCGAGTGGTTGCCTGGCCGGCATCACCAGGGCGCTGGTGCTGGAGTGGTGTCACGCCGACGGTCTCGACATCGTCGAGGAGCCGCTCCCGCTGGAGGTGCTCGGTCAGGCCGACGAGGTCTTCATCACCTCCTCGGTACGCGATGTCTACCCCGTGTCCGCGGTCGACGGTCGCGTGGTGAGCGGGCCCGGTCCGCTCACGGCACGAGCCCAGCAGGTGTGGCAGCACCGCGCCGCCGAGGAGGTCGATCCGTGAGCACACCACAGGGTTCGCGAACCGCTGGCGAGCCGCCCGCGCGGGACGATCGCCACTTCTTTCGCGACGCCGAGGACGCCGACGACTGGGCGTGGCGCCGTCGTCTCCGCGCCAACCCCACCACGAAGCGCATGTACCAGGCCGGCGTGTTCGCTCTCGGCCTGGTCCTGGTCGTCGGTGGCCTAGCGCTGGTGCCACTGCCCGGGCCGGGATGGTTCATCGTGTTCTTCGGCGTCGCGGTCTGGGCGTCCGAGTTCGAGCCGGCCGCGCGGCTGCTCGAGTTCGGCAAGGTCCGGCTGAGGGCGTGGCAGGCGTGGGTCGGGCGCCAGCCGATGTGGCTCAAGGTCGTCCTCGGCCTCGCCACCGTCGCCGTTGTCGCGGTCGTCATCTGGGCGGTGCTCAAGATCACCGGTGTCCCGGGCGTCGTGCCCGACGGCCTCGCGACATGGATGCGCACGAACCTCGCGCTGTGACGGAGTGTGCCGCGCCCTCGATTTCCCGAGCATCGGGCGGGCCCGGTATTGTCGGCACGCCGCAGCGCACCCGGATGTGTAGCTCAGCTGGTTAGAGCGTTCGCTTCACACGCGAGAGGCCAGGGGTTCGAGTCCCTTCACATCCACCATCGGTCGAGAGCGCCCTCGGCAGTGCCGGATGTCGGAACGGGACATGACGGTCTGGCCTGCGATCGTGAAGATTCGATGCCCCGAGACTCCCGCCACGGACGGCGCGTTGCGGAGCGGCCCGGACGCCGTCGGTGACATCGGTGACGTCGGGTAGGCCAGCCCGACGGACGACGAGATCTTGCGGCGGAGTCCTGGCGCCCGGACGGTCCGCATCGGCCGTTCGGTGGATGCAGGCTAGTCCGCACGGGCGATGCCCCTCGGGACGTTCGGCGCCGTAAGGTCGTCCTAACCGGTGGCAGGGACCGGCGCGCGGTGCCCGCAGACCCAGGGAGAGGG
>JBOFLR010000529.1:0-4838 GCA_051657965.1 Dermatophilaceae bacterium | reverse complement strand
CCAAAGTCGCAGAGGTGCACATCGCCTCGATTCACCAGACGTCGTCCCAGCTCTCGTCGGGGTCGAGACCGTCCTTGAGGGTGCCCGCGAGATCGCTGGACACGGCCAGCCCCATCGGGCGGGAGTTGGGGGACCCCATCGTCTCTGCCGCCCGCGACCAGAACTTGGCGTTCTCCTCGACGTCGAGAGCACGCTCGATCGCTCCGGCGAGAGTGAGGTGGTCCGCCTTGGCGCGTTGGGCGAGCCGCTCGTGGAGTTGCCGGCTCAGGCGGATCGTCGTCGATGGCATACCGGTCAGCATACGCAGGTGTAGACACACAAGGCTACCGCCTGCGGTATCCGACGCGGCGCGGGTCAAGGCGTGCGGATAATGGCCTCGGCGACCACGACATCGGCGGGATGGCCGAACTCGGCCGCGATACGTCGAGCCTGCCGGGCCGAGACCGGCTCGCCGTAGTCCGAGCCGCGCCAGACGTTGCGCTCGGGACTCTCGCTCCAGCGCCATCGCCCGTCCCAGCACAGGACGGCACCGGCCCGGCCGCTGAGCGCGTCCCGGTCGAACCGGAGCAGACTGCTTGCCCGGTCTCCTCGATGGCGCGTGTACCAGCCGCGACCGTGCCCGGGGATGTCGTAGTCGACCGTGACCGGTCGCGTCGGGTTGCCGCCGTCGAAGGTGGCCCAGTAGCGGAAGCGGGAGGAGTCGCGCGCGCGGGCGGATCTGCGGGCATGGTGCCGGACCAGTGCGGGGTCGGCGTCGTGCAGCGCCAGCAGCACTGACGCGGCCGCGGCCGACTCCCCGATCTCGACGGTCGAGATGGCGTGGCCGCCGGGGTCGACCGCACGCCACCGACCGTCGACGAACCGCTCCAGCGGGGCTCCCGGGTGATCCTGCCGGCGTTCGAGCAATGGCGGTGGCGCACCGCCCCGCCCGTCCGGCGAGACCGCGCCGAGACGGCGGACCTCGACGTAGCGCGCGGTCACCGGGCGCCAGGCGGCCAGGAACGTCTCGTACGGCAGGTCGTCGCTCTCGTCGCCGTCGCCGAGGCTCGGCAGGTCGTAGGCCGCCTCGTACGCGGTCATGCCCTCGCTCGCCATGACCAGGTCGTCGGCATCCTCGACCAGCCGCCACAGCGACTGCACGAACGCCGGGCCGACACCGTCGCCACGCCAGAAGCCGGTGACCGCTCCCCCGGGCTGGCGCAGCGGCTTCCCCAGGAACAGCGTGACCCCCAGGGAGCGGCTCACGAGGCAGGCGTAGATGCTCACGATCCGTCTCCGTGACGGGGGAAGGGCGACGACGTCAGGTCGACCGTACTGCCGGCGGCTCGTCGACGACGGCACCGGGCGATCGGGGCCATTGGGGTGGTAGTGAGAACAATTATCATTATTGTAGGCTGAGTCGGTGTCCGCCTCCTCTTCTCCGACGCGCCGGATACGGCGCGTTCCGGTGCTCGCCCTGCTCGCGGCGATGGCCATGGTCGCCGGCCTGTTCGCCAGCCCACTCGGCGCCACCGCGGCCGAGCCTCTCGTGCTCGACACCGGACACGTCGATGTCTTCCACGTCTCGGCCACCGACGACGGCGGGCTGAGCCTCGGGCTGAGCGAGGACGTCACCGGCTCGGACGTGAAGCGGGACCCCGAGGATGTCGTGCTGCACGTCGCCGAGAGCGCCCTCATGGAGGGCATTCCCGACATCTATCCGGGCGCGCCCCGCGCGTATGTCCTCCCGCTCACCCAGGACCCGGCACTGCTGTGGCCGGGATGGAGCACCGAGGAGCTCGAGGGCACGTCGTTCTCCGACGTCGACATCGAGATCACCGCCGTGGACGGCCCCGGGACGATCCACCTCTTCACCGAGGGCGCCGGCGGCGAACCGACCTCCGTCATGCGCGGCGGCGACGTCGATCTCCCCGGAACCATCGTCGTCCCGTCCCCGAGCCACGTCCACGCGAACTGGCTGTTCAGCGACCCCGGGCGGTACGAGCTGACGGTGCGGGCGGTCTCACGGCTCGCCGGCCGCGAGGTCCGCAGCCCGGAGCAGGGCTACACCTTCACGGTCGGCGATCAGACCGGTCCGACGCCGACCACTTCACCGAGCACCACCGCCACACCCACGCCCACCACGAGCCCGCGGCCGACGAACCCGGCGCCGACCACCCCGACGACCACCCCGCGGCCGACCACGCCCGCGCCGTCGACGGTGCGTCTCGACCGGGGCCACGTCGACATGTTCGCGGTCCGGCCGACCAGCCGTGGCGTCGACCTGACGCTCAAGGAGGACGCCACCGGACGCAGCGTCATCCGGCGGCCCGAGGCGGTCACCCTGGTCGTCACCGACCGTGCCCGCACCCGCATGCCCGCCGGGTATCCCGCTGCGGGACAGTCGGTTCACCTCCTCCCCCTGACCCAGGACCCGCAGCTGCTGTGGCCCGGCTGGTCGACCGAGGCGCTGGCCGGTCATCGCTACCCGGGCGCCGACATCGTCGTGCACGAGGTGCGCGGGCCGGGGACGGTCCACGTCTTCAGCTCGGGCTCCCTCGGCGGCGGTGTCCGGCCGGTGCTCGCCGACGGCGGCACCGACCTGCCCGGCACGATCGGGGTCCCACGCCCGGCGCACGTCCACGCCAACTGGGTCTTCACCCGGCCCGGCACGTACCGCATGGTCGTCTCGGCGACCGGCCGCGGGAGCGGCGGCGAGCGCAGCGCCCCGTCCCGGCGGGCGACCTACACCGTCGTCGTCGGGGGCGGTTCGGGGGCCCCTCCGGCCAGCGCCCAGGTCCCACCCGCGCCCTCGGGGTACGGGGATGACGCAGCGTCCGGCGGCTCCCTGACCGAACGCGCCCGCAGCGCGGCCGGGTCGTCGACCCGAGCAGCCGGTGCAGCCGGTGCAGCCGGTGCAGCCGCAGACCGCTGCACCACCGTCTCCGACCGCGCCGTCGCCATCCCCGCCGGCGCGGTGACGTCCGGTCACCTCGACCTCGGGTCGAGGGTCGAGGGTGGCCGGCTCGTCGCCAGCCTCAAGGACGACCGGGGCGTCCCGCCCCGATGGGTCGAGCCCGAGAGCCAGGTCCTCGGCCTCGGGCCGGCCGCACGCCGCACGGCACCGGCCGGCCTGGAGTTCATCGCGCCCGCCGGGTCCGCGATCTGGAGCATCGGCTCGACCCAGGAGGCGGGGATCCCGTGGCTCGGGGCGAACACCCAGCACGAGTCGGTGCGCTCGGGCACGACCGGGCCGGTGCGCTGGACCCTGATGTCGGTCGAGGGCCCCGGCGAGGTGGCGGTCTTCCTCTCCGGCCCGCTCGGCGCGGGCGTGGGTGAGCGGCAGATGGACACCGTGGGCGGGCCACGCTCGTTCGTGGTGCCGGCCAACACCCACCAGCACGCGAACTGGGTGTTCACCGCGCCCGGTGACTACCGGCTGAGGATCCGCCAGGACGCCACCCTCACAGGCGGCGCGGCGGCATCCGACGAGACCACGATGCGAGTCGTCGTAGCCGGGGATCCCGCCGGCACCGGCGAGCGACGCGCCGCTGCCTGCTCGACCACGCAGGTGGCCTCTCCCACAACGACACCCACCACCGCCGCGCTGTCCGCCGGAGCCGGCCCGAGGTCCGCCGTCGGCGAGAGCAGCACGGCACAGGCCGCGGTGCCCGCATCCGCCGGATGGACGAGCTCGGTGGGCATGCTGCTCACCGGCGCCGGGCTCCTCGCGGCAGGTGCGGCTCTCGGCTGGTTCGCCGCCCGTCGTGCCGCCGTACCGGCCAGGTCGTGAGCCGGCGGATGCCGCCGCACCGGGCCGGTCTCGCGGCCGTCCTGGCCACCGCCCTCGCCGCGCTCACCGGGTGCGCGGCCGTCGGGAGCACTCCGGCGGAGGATGGCGTACTCCGGGTGGTGACCACGACCGGCATCCTGGCCGACCTGGTCCGAGAGGTCGCCGGGCCGGATGTCGAGGTGACCGCCCTGGTGCCGGACGGGGCCGACCCGCACTCGTTCGAGCCGACCCTCGGGAGCATCCGCGACGTCGTCCGGGCCGACGTCGCGTTCTCCAACTACCTCATGCTCGAGGAGCGCTCGGTGATCTCCGCCATCGACGCGAACCTCGCCCCGGGAGCGCGCCACGTGTTCCTCGCCGAAGCGGCTCCGGCCCACGGTGCCGAGGTCATCACCCTCGTCGAGCAGCCCGCACTGGACAGCATCTGGCTCGGGGTGCGGGTCCAGGGCACCCCGGCCGGCGTGGCCACCAGCCGCGCGTCCGAGGTGCGCATCCGCGCGACCGAGGTCGACGGGCCCGGTGACCTCGCCGCCTACCTCACCGAGACGTTCGGCCGCCCGCACCCCTATGTCTCCAGCGCGGACGGCATCACCCCCGACGCGGGCGAGGACGTCGACAGCATCACCCTGCCCACCGCGGCCCACACCCATATGAGCTGGGCGTTCACCCGGCCGGGGATCTACCGGCTGGGCCTGTCGGCCGACCTCGCTGCGGCGCCGGACACCCAGACGATGCCGGTCGCGACGGGAACACTGACCTTCGCCGTCGGGGTCGACCCCCGCTCGGTCCCGGAGCTGCGTGGCGCCGAGGTGCTCGACCACGGGCACGCCGACGTCACCGTCGACCTCTCCACCCGCCGCCTCATGCTCCGCGTCGAGGACCAGCCCGACTCCCGCGTCGACACCGGCGAGGTGCCGGCGCGGGAGATCGCCGCGGATGACGCCGTCGTGGCGGTTCCGTCCCGCACGCTGACCACGGTTCCCGCCGACCCCGCCTTCCGTTTCATCGCCCGGCCCGGGACCCCCGTGCACCAGCTGCCGCAGTCGGTGCTCGGCCGGCACGTCCA
>JBOFLR010000528.1:0-2316 GCA_051657965.1 Dermatophilaceae bacterium | reverse complement strand
GCCGCTGTCGGGCTATGTGTTCGTCGTCGACGGAGTTCTCATCGGTGCCGGTGACGGACGGTGGCTGGCCCGGGCGATGCTCGCCACGCTCGCGGCGTACCTGCCGGTGGTGCTCGCCGTGCACCTCGCCGGCCGGCGGCTGCTCGACGTCGGGACGCCGCAGGGCCAGGCGGGCGCGCTGGTCTGGCTGTGGCTCGCGTTCACGGCGTTCATGGCAGTACGAGCGACGCTCATGTGGGCCAGGGTGCGCACCGACCGGTGGATGGTCACCGGCGCAACCCGCTGACCGTCATCCGCACACCCGGCAACGCCTACCACCGGTTGTCCGACCCACACGAGAACTCACGGCCCGGATACCGCGCGGCGGGTCAGGAAGCCGGCAGCGACGACGAGCGCACCGCCCATCAGCGCGATCGGCAACAGGTAGGTGTCGTGGAAGGCGTCGGTGAGTGGCTGCGCCAGCGCCTCGCGTCGAGCGGTCGACAACCCGTACAGGGCGCCCGGCTCGGTGTCGACTCCGGGCAGCTCGAGAGCGAGTCGCCCGGCGAGCAGCACCGACACGGCGGCCGCCCCGGTGGCCGTGGCCGCCTGGCTGACGATGTTCAACAGCGTCGCCCCGGACGGACTGTCGTCGTGGTCGAGGTGGCGGGTGGCGGTCACGATGGTCGGCATCAAGGTCGCGCCGACGCCGGCACCCGCGAGCACCAGAGCACCGGCCAACGCCGGATACGGCGTGCCCGGCGCGAGCAGGAAGGCGAACAGACTGAACCCTGCCGCCGCCATGGCGATGCCGGTGCCGACGACCCGGCCCGGAGGGACGCGATCCAGCAGACGACCGGCGACCTGCATGCTCACCCCGGTGGCGACGGCCTGCGGGATCAGGAGCAGGCCCGAGGTGGTCGCCGTCTCCCCGCGCCCGAGCTGGAAGTAGAGCGGGGTGAGGATCGCCGAGCCGAAGTAGGCAGCAGAGAAGCACACCAGGATGCCGGCGCCCACCGCCATGTCGCGACGCCGCAACAGCCCGACGGAGACGAGCGGGTCGGCCCGTCGGAGGGCTCGCCAGGCGAAGGCTGCCACCATGGCGGCGCCGACCAGCGCCGTGCCCGTACCGATCGGGTCGAGGCTGATGCTGTCTCCCATCCGGGTCAGGCCGTAGAGGAGAGCGGCCAGGCCGGGCGACAGCAGGAGCAGGCCGACCCGGTCCAACACGGGGCCGGATGCCGGGGTGTCGGTGGGCAGGATCCTTCGGCCCAGGGCGATGGCCAGCACGCCGAGGGGCAGGTTGACCCAGAACATCCACCGCCACGATGTCGTGTCGAGGAGCCACCCGCCGAGGGCGGGCCCGCTGACGGCGCCGATCAGCACGGGCAGTCCGAGCAGCGTCATCGCCCTGCCCCGCTGAGCGGGTGAGGCGCTGCGGAGCACGATCGTCATCGCCACAGGGGTGAGCAGGCCGCCGCCCAGTCCCTGCACGACGCGGAAGGTCACGAGCGACTCCAGGCTTCACGCTGCTCCGGCGAGCCCGGAGCCCACCACGAACAGCAGGACCGCGGCCAGGTAGACCCGGGTGGCGCCCCAACGGCCCACTGCCCACGCAGTCAGCGGGATCGAGGTCGCCAGGGCCAGGGTGTATCCCGTGACGGCCCACTGGACCGCCGGCAGCGGCGCCCGGAACTGGCCGGACAGCTCTCCCACGGCGACGGTGAGGATGGTGGTGTCGAGCACCACCATCAGGCTGCCGACGACCAGTACGGCCACGACCGCGAGCAGCTCACGGGCGAGCGGCTCGACCTGTCCGGGTCGGGTGGTCGCGGATGACGGGCGGGCGGTCGCGGATGACGGGCGGGCGGTCGCGGATGACGGGCGGGTGGTCGCGGATGACGGGCGGGTGGTCGCGGATGACGGGCGGGTGGTCGCGGATGACGGGCGGGCGGTCACGACGCTGCTCGGCCTCGCCGGGAGTCGCGGTGCCCTCGCAGCAGCTCGCCCCAGGTGACGACGTCGTCGAGCAGTGCGTCCAGCCGCTCCTGCGATGCGGCCGACTCGATCACCGCGCCGTCGTGCAGGTCGGCGCCCAGGGTCAGGTGCACCGCCGTCGGGGTGCTGGCCAGACGCAGCTCTGCGGCCACCACCCGTAGCTGCTCCGCCACCCGGATGCCGCCCTCGACGCCGTACCCGACGACACCGACGACCTTGTCGTTCCACTCGGCGTAGAGGAAGTCCAGTGCCGTCTTCAGGCTGCCCGGGAAGGAGTGGTTGTACTCCGGGCACACGATGACGAAGGCGTCCAGCTCGGCCACCTTCGCTGCCCAGCGC
>JBOFLR010000527.1:0-1670 GCA_051657965.1 Dermatophilaceae bacterium | reverse complement strand
GGGGTCGTGCGCCACGTGCGCGCGCAGTACCTTGACGGCGACCGCGCGGCCGTGCCGGTCCAGCCCGAGGTGCACCACGCCCATGCCGCCCTCGCCGAGCCGCTGCACGAGCCGGTACTGGCCGAGGCGCTGGGTCCCGCGCTCGGCGTCGGCGGACTCGGGGCGCTTCTCGTCCCGGTTCACCGGATCGGCGCGCGACACGTCATCCGGACGACCGGGGCGCGCGTTGGCGGACATGCCCCCACGGTATGCCGGACCGCCGGGTGCGGGCCGGACCTGGGTGACCACCCGGGCCGTCGCGGCGCTGTTACTGCTGGATGTAGTCGCGCAGCTGGTCGCGCTCGGCCTGGAGGCCGTCGATGCGGTGCTTGACGACGTCGCCGATGCTGACGATCGCCTGCAGCGCGCCGTCGACGACCACCGGCACGTGCCGGATGCGCCGGTCGGTCATCTGCGACTCGAGCGCGTCGAGCGCGTCGTCGGGAGTGCAGGTGTGCACCTCGGCGGTCATGATCTGCGACACCGGCGCGTCGAGCAGGCCGGCGCCGTCGGTGTGGAGGTGTCGCACGATGTCGCGCTCGCTGACGATGCCGCCGACCGCCGCACCGTCGGCGCTGACGACGACCGCGCCGATCCGGTGCTCGGCAAGCAGTGCCAGCAGCTCGGCGACGCTCGAGTCGGGATGCACCGTGACGACGCCGGTGCCCTTGCGCCTGATGACGTCCGCGATCCTCATGGACGAACGGTAGTGGCGGGACGAGCGACGCGCCAGACCTGCCGACGCCGTCAGCTCGGTGCGCGACCGGCTCCGACGGCGGCGGGCCCGGGGACGATACCCGGGGGGCCGGTGTGATTCGCGACGACCCAGGCGAGGCAGCATCCGGGTCGGAGCGGCGGGGCAGCCCGGCCTCACCGCACCTGGGTCGCGAGCGGACGGCCGGAGAGGAGGGCGAGGAGCAGGGTCGAGGCCACGATCAACGGCACCAGCCAGAGGTACAGCGGCGTGAGCGCCTCGTTGTAGGCACCGACGACGACGGAGCGGAGGCCGTCCGGCAGGGCTCGGACGGCCTCCGGAGTCAGCGACCCCGAATCGAGGCCGCTCGCTGCCACGCCACCGTCGAGGCGATCACTCAGCAGGTCGGTGAGGCGGGCCGCGAACACGCTGCCGACGACGGCTGCGCCGAGCGACGCCCCGACCTCGCGGAAGAAGTTGTTGGCGGCCGTCGCCGTACCGACGAGCGCATGGGGGAAGGAGTTCTGCACGACGAGCACGAGGATCTGGGCGCCGAGGCCGAGCCCCGCACCGAACACGGTGAGGTAGCCGCAGACGAGCCACAGCGAGGCGTCGGGCTCCAGGGTCGACAGCAGCATCAGACCGACCGCGGCCAGAGCCGACCCGGCGATGGGGATGGGCTTGTACGCGCCGGTTCGCGAGACGACGATGCCCGAGCCGATCCCGGTGACCATCACGGCGAGCATCATCGGGATCATCAGCAGCCCGGCCTCGGTCGCGTCGACACCGGTGACCATCTGCAGGTACGTCGGCATGTAGGCGATGGTGCCGAACATCGCCACCCCGGTGAGCAGGCTTGCCGTCGTGCAGAGCACGAAGTCGCGGGAACCGAACAGGGAGAGCGGCAGCACCGGCTCGGCGGCCCGGCGCTCCACCA
>JBOFLR010000526.1:0-3322 GCA_051657965.1 Dermatophilaceae bacterium | reverse complement strand
CGTCGTGGTGACCCCGCGGGCGGACAGCTCGTCGGCGAGCGCGAGGCAGCGCACGAGGTGGCCGACGCCGAGCTCGGGCCAGGCGTCGACCCGGATGCCGACCCGTCGTGCCATGGCGGTCAGTCTGCCGTAGCAGGTGTCTCCTGGGTCGGGGGGAGCCGGTGCTCGGCGCTGGCGTCGTGAGTACCACCAACATGGACTATTCTGGCTAGATGACGACGGCCAACGTGCACCAGGCCAAGACCCACCTGTCGAAGCTCCTCGACGCGGTCGAACGCGGCGAGGAGGTCATCATCACCCGTCGTGGGTCTGGCCTGGGACGGTTCGCGCTGGTGCCGGCGCCGCGACCCGAGCGCTCCCGGGTGTTCGGGGCGCTACGCGGACAGATTCGCTATGCCGAGGACTACGACGATGCCGACCGCGAGATCGAGGAGATGTTCGACGGTTCGGTGCGCTGAGCACAGTGGCTCTGCTCCTCGACACGAATGCCCTGCTGTGGCTACTCGATGGTGACGAGCGGCTCGGCTCGTCGGCGCGCACCGCTGTCGAGGCCGCCGACGGGCTGGTCGTGTCCGTCGCCAGCCTGTGGGAGATCGCGATCAAGGTCTCCCTAGGGAAGCTGGAGCCGGTTCCCGCGCTCCCCGACGCGTTGACCGGTCTGGAATTCACCCGTCTGGACATCGCCGACACCCACCTCGCCGTGCTCCAGTCGCTGCCATTGCACCATCGCGATCCCTTCGACCGGCTGTTGGTCAGCCAGGCCACCGCCGAGGGCATGGCGATCCTGACCAGCGACCGTGCGTTCGGTCGCTACCCGGTGGACGTCGTCGATGCCCGCCGTTGAGCAGCTCGTTGCGAGACGCCATCCTCGCCTGATCCGCAGTGGTGACGAGGATGCTCGTTGGTCACCTCGTGGCAGTTCCGGTCCGAGCGCTTCTGACCCTGGGTACGGCCGGCCCATCACAGCTGGCTCACGACGGACGAGGCGTCACTCCTCCGCGAGGGCGTCGGCCACCGGCTCGTCGTCCAGTGGGCGTCCTGGCTCGTGCGGCAGCATCACCAACCCGTGACGCACCTGCACTGCTTTGGCGGCTTCCGCCGCGAGACCGGCGAGTGCCAGCTCAGAGAGTGCCGATCCGGGAGTCGTCCCGCGCTGCTGCGCCTGCGCGCGTGCCGCGACGACGACTCGCTCGTCCAGGTCGACAGTAGAAGAGCATGAAAGCCAGCGTAGGCGTCGCACATCGCCGTGCCAGGTCGTCCCGCACCACAGAGCTCGCGATGCGCCGAGAGTGCTTGTGCGTGGTCCCGGCCAGGCCAGCGCACCCAGGACCGGCGTTCCGGGCGCGGTACACGACCACTCTTTCGTACACCCGCAGTCGAGACTCAAGCGGCTCACCGACCAGCGGCTCGAAGCGTCGATGTCCGCAACCCGACCGAGCGACAGGGTCGTCGCGGCCGTAGGCTCGACGCGACCAGCGAGATCGTCGAGCTTGGGGATGCGCGATGGCGCCAGTGGACCACGGACCGAAGCCGCCGGCGGAGCACCAACGGGCCGAGAACTTTAGCGAGGGGGACGGACGCCAGGTTCGCGATCTCTATCGGCTCTTCTGGTTCCTCTTCCTCGGTATGAACGTCAGCCCTCTATTCGCTGTCACGTGGTGGGTCTTGGCTGGTAGACCTTCAAGCTCCGGCGATGCGTTCGAGTTGGATGCTGCGCAGATGCTCGGCACTCAGCTTGGTCTCATGGCCGTGATTACCGCGTTGGCGATTGCGCTCTCGATCCGAGCGCCGGGAACGACGAGCTTCGAAGACGCCGCTGTCGACAATCTCTTCCGCCTGGTTGCGGTCGGCGTCGCCGCGCTTCTCGCGATCGGTGGAATGTGCCTCGCCGCGATTCACACCGCGAACGCCACGTCCGCATGGCTGACCCGACTCCCCGCTCTCATGGTTGCGGGATGCAATACGGCTCTGGTGGTCTCAATCGGAGTACGAGTCGAGGACTTCGAGCGGCGGCGCGAGAGAAGGCGCGTAGGTGATGCCGCCCGGCGGTTGCGGCGCCTCGAGGCATCGTCGCTCCAACCTCGTGGTGCTCTCGATACGGCGTCTCGATCCTGGACCGGGACCAACCTCGCGATCGAGGCGCTCGGAACGGCGAAGCACCTTCTCTCGCCGGTGTCCCGCCTGGTGTCGTCGTCGAGCGGCTGCGCACTCGCAGTCTCGCTGTGGATGGTGCTTCCGGCTGGGGTTGTAGAGCTGGTTTTCTGGGCGCTTGCAGAGAGTCCGTCGCTGGGTGACGTCGCGAGCGGTCTCGTGATCTTCAGCGCCGGCGTGGGCATTACGATCGCGTTGCGAGTCGCTTCGTGGCTCTTCGCGCTCACCGGGGAGACCGTCTTGCGAGCAGTCGTTGTCGTCGTGGCATCAGGTTTTCATCTCATGCTCATACTGAACTGGTTCACAGTATCGGTCGGTGGCAGCACATTGCGGGTTGCCGTCTGGGGTGTGGTCTGGGTCGTCGCCATCCAACTGGTGCCGCAAGCCCTCCTCAGCATCGCGTACCACCGCAACCTCGGCCCAGGGCGCCGGTTCGTGCGGTGCGCACTCGTGCTCGCCCGTCGGCGCCTCACCCGGCAGCAACATCGGCTCGGCTGATCTCCTCTCGCGAAGCGACGGCCCACCCGCCCGACCCAGCGTCGTCGAGTCGGCGGCAGCACCGCGACAGCGTCGTCCACCGACTCCGGCGGCGGGCGTCATCCGGGCTTCGCGGCTGTCGATAGACTTCCGCCCCGGGTCGCACGCAGGTGCGCCTCGTGCGGTGGCGCCGGGAGTCTCTCCGGGCGCCGGCACGGGTCACTCAACAGGAAGGTCGTCGTGGTGAGCGTTCTCGAGGGGTCGTCGATTCTCGTGACCGGCGGCACGGGTTCGTTCGGCAAGGCCTTCATCACCGAGGTCCTCGCCCACCACGACCCTAAGCGGGTCGTGGTCTTCAGCCGTGACGAGCTGAAGCAGTGGGAAGCCCGGCAGGTCTTCGGCGACGACCCGCGGCTGCGCTGGTTCATCGGCGACGTGCGCGACCTCGACCGGCTCCACCGGGCGATGCACGCCGTCGACTACGTCGTGCACGCCGCGGCCCTCAAACAGGTCGACACCGGCGAGTACAACCCGCACGAGTTCGTCAAGACCAACGTGCTCGGCAGCCAGAACGTCGTCGAGGCCGCCATCGACGCCGGCGTCCAGAAGGTCGTCGCGCTCTCCACCGACAAGGCGTCCTCGCCGATCAACCTGTACGGCGCCACCAAGCTCACCGCCGACAAGCTCTTCATCC
>JBOFLR010000525.1:0-1974 GCA_051657965.1 Dermatophilaceae bacterium | reverse complement strand
TGGCCGTGTCGTACGTCCACGCCGCCAACGCCGCACCGGTACCGGTCTTCACGGCGGTGGGCCGGTTCAGCTCGTCATACGTGCGCGTCGTGACACGGCCGGCAGCGTCAGTGGTCCGGGTGACATTGCCCAACAGGTCCTGACTCGTGCCACCTGACATGGATTGACTGGTTTCGTTGATGTTTGTGCTGGTCAGCGAGGTGTGGTCGTGCGAATTGACGTACCCCGCTGGTCGGTAGGGTCGCTGGTGTGGCGTTCGTTCGGAAGTCGGCGGGCCGCTCGGGCGCGACGAAGGTTCAGATCGCCGAGCGTCGCGGCGGGCGTAATCACATCCTTGAGCACGTGGGAACTGCTCGTTCGGAGGCCGAGCTCGCTGCTCTGGTGGCCGAGGCCCACCGTCGGCTACGTCCAGGTCAAGAGGCGCTGGACCTTCCTCTGCCGGGCGGGTCGGTGGCGTCCCGTTCCGGAGTGATCACCAGCAAGCGCTCCGCGTTGCTGTGGCGGGTCCTGTTGACGGCGTACGCGCGGCTGGGCTTCGACGTCGTCGACGACGCAGCGTTCGCCGAACTGGTGCTCGCGCGGATCGTGGAGCCGACGTCCAAGGCGGACTCGCTGCGGGTCCTGGACGAGCTCGGCGTCCCGCACGCCTCGCTGCGCACGATGTTCCGGACCCTGAAGCGTGCCGGGGCCGGCGGCTACCGCGACCAGGTCGCGACCGCGTGCTTCGCCCACGCGTCCTCGGCCGGGGATGTCTCGTTGTGCCTGTACGACGTGACCACGCTGTACTTCGAGGCGGAGAAGGAGGACGAACTGCGCAAGGTCGGCTACTCCAAGGAACGCCGGGTCGACCCTCAGGTCGTCCTCGGGCTGCTGGTGGACCGGGCCGGGTTCCCGCTGGAGATCGCCTGCTTCGAGGGCAACAAGGCCGAGACCGCAACGATTCTCCCGATCGTCAAGCAGTTCCAGGAACGGCACGGTATCGAGGCCATGGTCGTGGTCGCCGACGCCGGGATGCTCTCCGCGGCCAACCTCAAAGCGCTCGACGAGGCCGGGCTGCGGTTCATCGTCGGCTCCCGGGTCACCAAGGCCCCCGCCGACCTCGCGTCCCACTTCCACTGGCACGGCGACGCGTTCACCGACGGGCAGCACATCGACACCATCACCCCACGGGTCGCGACCAGGACCGCGGCCGCGGTCAACGACCAGCGCAAGCGGGCCGAGCCGGTGTGGGACCCGGCCGTGAACGACCGATCCTGGCGGGCGGTGTGGGCGTACTCGGCCAAACGGGCCGCCCGCGACGCCAAGACCCTGACCCTGCAGGAGAACCGGGCCAAGGCCGTCATCGCCGGGGAGAGGGCCGCCCGCGCACCGCGGTTCGTGACCGTCGCCAACGGCACCGTGTCCTTGGACCAGGCGTCCTTGGCCCGCGCCCGGCGCCTGGTCGGGCTCAAGGGCTACGTCACGAACATCCCCGCCACGCTCATGCCCGCCGCCGAGATCATCGCCAGCTACCACGAGCTGTGGCACGTCGAGGCGTCGTTTCGGATGTCCAAGACCGACCTACGCGCACGGCCCATGTTCCACCACACCCGCGACGCGATCGAAGCCCACCTGACCATCGTCTTCGCCGCCCTGGCCGTCGCCCGCTACCTGCAGAACGCCACCGGGCTGAGCATCAAGAAGATCGTCCGGACCCTGCGTCCCCTGCAGGAGATCACCGTCCGCATCGCCGGTCACGAACACCTCGCTGAGGACCCTCTCACCGAACTCGCACAAGACGTCCTCGAGTCACTCGACCTGCCACCCGGATGACGTACCCCGCTGGCACGAGTCAGGTGGGAGATGTCAGGGCGGCACTCCGCGCCTTTGTGACTGAAACTCGAGAGGTTCAACTTCGGACCCCGGAAGCCACCCATGCTCGCTCGGGACGCGGCTGCACATGATCGGCCAGCTGGGTTGGCTTACCCCGCCACG
>JBOFLR010000524.1:0-3352 GCA_051657965.1 Dermatophilaceae bacterium | reverse complement strand
TTCGAGAACGACGAGATCCAGGTGGTGTGGTGCATCAAGGGCGGCTACGGCTCGGGCCGGCTGCTCGGCCAGATCGACTACGACCTGATCCGGGCGCACCCCAAGCCGTTCGTCGGCTTCAGCGACATCACCGCGCTACACCAGGCGTTCCTGCAGGAGGCGAACCTGGTGACCTTCATGGGGCCGGTCGCCGCCTTCCCCGCGACCGACGCGTCGCTGGCCGCGGCGAAAGGCAAGCTGCTCGGCGCCGGCGTCGACGAGCTGCGCGTGTTCGACCCGGAGGCGGTGTCGGATGACGCCTACCGGCCCGTCGTCGTCACGCCGGGCACGGCGCAGGGACAGCTCGTCGGCGGCAACGCGACGATGCTCCGTACCCTCATCGGCACCCCGTGGGCGCCGCGGTACGAGGGGAAGATCGTGCTGCTCGAGGACGTCAGCGAGGTGCCGTACCGCTTCGACCGGCAGCTGACCCACCTGCTCGATGCGACCGACCTCGCCGAGGCAGCCGGAATCGCGATCGGCGTGTTCGCCGACTCGGCGCCACCCGAAGACTCCCTCACTCTCGCGGAGACGCTCACGGACCGTCTCGGGGACCTCGGCATCCCGGTGCAGTACGGCCTGCCGTTCGGCCACATCGCCGAGCAGGCCACGGTCGCGCACGGACAGCCCGGTGTGCTCGACACGGCCAGCCAGACGCTGACCGTGCTCGACGGCGACGGCGGCCGGCGCGGTACCGGTCAGGGTGCCACCACGCTCGTCGTTCCGCCGAGCACGATCACGAAGGTGCCGGCCTGGGCGCTGCGGTGACCAGCCGCCCGACGCGATCGCCGATCAGGACCCGGCGGACACCTCCGAGGCAGCCTGCTGTCAGCACCTGTCGTCGTTCGCCACGAGATGCCGGGCGGTGCCGTCCCGAGGTCACAGGCCAGCGCGATCGTCGGCCCAGTGGGCCTTGGTCGCGATGCGCCGGCGCGAGAGGCCGCGGTCGACCAGCCGGCCGCGCAACCGTTGGATCGTGCCGCTGTGACCAGCGAGCAGCGCGCTGTCCCAGGGCTTCTGCGCCGCCGCGGACAGCCACGAGTCGAGTGCGTCCCCCGGCACCCGTCCAGCGACCAGAACGTCGAGATGGGGTAGCAGCGCGGCGGTCGACCCGTCCGCTCACCGGGTCGTGCCGGTAGACCGTGTAGTGCCGGAAGGAGCGGTCGTCGACGCGGAACTCGATGTCCCTGCCGTTCGTCGGCGCGCCGACGCGCAGCGCCGGTACCTCGAGCGTCACCCGGCGCAGCCCCGGGGACAGCACCTCGACGTCAGCCACGACGCCGGGCTTGCCGAACCGCCGCTCGGCAGCGCCGGCCAACGTCGAGGAGGGCAGTGTCGGCACTCACGCCGCCCCGGTCGGCGCATCGGTGACCGCCACGTGGTCAGCCGGGAGCGCCGAGCCTGTGAGGCTGCTCCGAGATGGGTGGAACATCGCGGCGACCACGATCAAGGCAACGACGAGCGAGCCGGCGGACGCGAGCAGTACGGGTACGTATCCGACCGCGCCGGCGAGGACCAGAGCCGCCCCGCCGATGGCGAGGCTGAGCACGAACGCGACCGTGCTGAGCACGGTGAAGTCGCTCGCGGCGCTGTGCTCGCGGCACATATCCATGTTGACCGTATAGACGACGGCGGAGATCGCCGCGTAGCTGCCGTTGAGGGCACAGACCGACACCGCCGGTAGCAGTCGACCATCGGCACCGGAGGCGATCGGGAGGAGGGCCAGGATGGCGAGTACCTGCACCGCCCCGACGACCAGCAGTGCCGCACGCCGCCCCAGGGCCTTGGCCAGGGCGCCACCGGCGAGCGCGCACACCAGCGCGACGGCGCCGGCGACGACGGTGCTCAGCGTGCCGACCTCCGAGAGGGTCCATCCGGCATCGACGAGCATCGGCGTGGTGAGCGCGTAGGAGGCGCCGACACCGAGCCACAGCAACGGTGTGAGCAGCAGGGCCCAGACCGCGACCCCGGGCGCGCGGAACACCCCGACGAGGTCGCGGTAGCCGGCCCGGCGGGCAATGGCCGGCCGGGCCGGCTCGCGATAGGCGAGCAGCTGCCAGGTGGGGATGACGGTGAGCACCGAGAGCGTGAGAACCGCCGCGGCCCAGCCGAACCGGTCGTACACCACGAGCACGAGACCGCCACCGAGGATGTTCCCGAGATAGCCGCCCGCCACCTGCACCCCGTTGCCGATGCCGCGGCGGGACGGGTCGAGGATGCGGACCGCCAACCCGTCGGCCGCGATGTCCTGGGTGGCGGACAGGGCGACCACCAGGCAGCCGACGAGCAGCACGGCACCGAAGTCGTCGACCGGGTCCAGGCCCAGCAGGCCGAGCAGCGAGAGCGCGATCGCGGGCTGCAGGACCAGGAGCCAGGTGCGGTAGTGGCCGCGGCTACCGCCGTAACGGTCGACCAGCGGCGCCCAGGCGAACTTGACGCCCCACACCAGGCCGAGCACCTGCAGCGCGGCGAGCTGCTCGAGGGATGCGCCGCGGTCACGCAGGATCGCCGCCAGCGCCACGTAGAGGAAGCCGACGCCGAGGTACTGCGAGACGTAAAGCCCCGCCAGGAGAGGAATGGGCCGGGCCACGGCCGGGCGGCCGGTGTCCTGCTGCACCGAGTTCGTGAGACGAGCGTTCATCCGACATCGGCCCCGGTAGCGGTCGGGACGACGGCCCGGCCGTCGGTGACCGGTTCGGCGAGTGAAGCGCCGGGCTCGCGGACCAGGCGCCATCCGGCGGCGCGGGCACGACTGCGCCAGAAGTCGGCGTACCGGCCGCCTGCGACGAGCAGCTCGTCGTGCGTACCGATCTCGGCGACCCGGCCGGCCTCGAGCACTACGACCTGGTCGGCCGCCGCGACGGTCTGCAGCCGGTGCGCCACCACGAGGAGCGTGCGGTCGGCGGTGAGGGCGCTCAGCGCCTCCTGGACGGCCGCCTCGTTGACGGGGTCGAGCGCCGAGGTGGCCTCGTCGAGCAGGACGATCGGAGCGTCCTTGAGAATCGCCCGGGCGATCGACACGCGCTGACGCTCGCCGCCGGACAGCCGGTCTCCCCCCTCGCCCACCTGGGTGTCCCAGCCTCGCGGCAGGCGAGCCACGACCTCGTCGACCCGGGCCAGCCGACCGGCCTCACGAACCTGCTCGTCGGTCGCGTCCGGCCGACCCACCCGGATGTTGTCGGCGATGGTCCCCTCGAACAGGTAGACGTCCTGGAACACCAGGGACACCTGCCGCATCAGGTCGTCGGTGGTCATCTCGCGGACGTCAACCCCACCGACCAGCACACTGCCCCGGTCGACGTCGAAGAACCGG
>JBOFLR010000523.1:0-3576 GCA_051657965.1 Dermatophilaceae bacterium | reverse complement strand
CAGGCGTTCACGGTCGGTGACGTGGCGGCATCCGTGCTGCACACGCCGGGGCACGCGCCCGGGGCGGTGTGCCTGTCGGTGCCGGCCCTCGGTGTGCTGTTCTCGGGCGACACGTTGTTCCGTGGTGGCCCGGGTGCGACCGGCCGCTCGTACAGCGACTTCCCGACGATCATCGCCTCGATCCGCGACCGGCTGCTCACCCTGCCGGGCGAGACCGTGGTGCTCACCGGGCACGGCGACCCCACGACCATCGCGGATGAGGCCCCGCACCTCCAGGAGTGGGTCGCCAGAGGAGGGTGACGGCCCTGCCGCAATCAGCCGGCTTCGAGTAGCACGTTAACGGCTACACTTGTCGGCATGAAGGAGACGGCGGAGACGATCGGCATCCGAGAGCTGCGGCAGCACGCGTCGCGCTACATCGTGATGGTCAAGGAGGGCAAGCGCATCGCGGTCACCGAACGCGGCGAGCTGGTGGCCTACCTCGAACCCGTTCACGAGACCGCCAGCACCCTCGAGCGAATGCGAGCTGCCGGTCTGGTGCAGGCCGCGGACGCACGCGGTACCCGGGGGCTGCCTCCGGCCCGTCCGGCCGGGCCGGACGAGGGCTCGCTCTCCGAGGTCGTGAGACAGCTGCGCGACGAGGACCGCTGGTGATCTACGTCGACACCTCCGCCCTGGTCAAGCTGGTCATCCAGGAGCCGGAGTCCGATGCCGTCGACCGCTACCTGACCGACGCCGAGCTGGTGTCCAGCGCGCTGCTCCTCGTCGAGGCCCGGCGGGGTGCGCTTCGCCGAGCGCCGGCCAGCCTCCCTCATCTCGACCTCGTCCTCCGCCGCGTCGAGCTGGTCGCGATGTCGACGGCCGTCGTGGAGGCGGCGAGTCGGCTGCCCGATCCCGCCCTGCGTTCCCTGGACTCGATCCACCTCGCGACCGCACTGCTCGTCCGCGACGACGTGGACGCCGTGCTCACCTACGACGACCGCCTGGCTACTGCGGCCACCGCCCACGGCCTCACGGTCACCGCACCCGCGTGATGATCCGCTGACGTGCCGGTGTGCTCGGCCGCACCGAGTGGATGACGCCGGCTCGAGTGTGCTGCGGCAGCGCGCTCGACGCCCGGCCTGCGGTCGGTAGCCTGACCCGGTGACGTTGCGCCTGTTCGACTCCCTCTCCCGTGAGCTGCGCGACTTCGTGCCGGTCGAGCCGGGGAAGGCGGGCATCTACATCTGTGGTCTCACCACCCAGGCGCCGCCGCACCTGGGCCACGTGCGCTTCGCCGTGGCGTTCGACGTGCTCCGGCGGTGGATGACGCGCGGCCACGGTCTCGAGGTCACGCTGGTGCGCAACGTCACCGACATCGACGACAAGATCCTCGCGAAGTCGGTCGAGGCGGGCGAGGAGTGGTTCGCGCTCTCGTACCGCAACGAGCTCGAGACCAGTGCCGCACTGGCCGCGCTGGGCGTCATCCCCCCGACGTACGAGCCCCGGGCGACCGGTCACGTGCCCGAGATGGTCGCGCTGATGCAGACCCTCGTCGAGAAGGGGCACGCGTACGCCGCCGACGACGGCAGCGGTGACGTCTACTTCGACGTGCGCAGCTGGCCCGCGTACGGCGAGCTCACCCACCAGCGGATCGACGACATGGTCGACGCCGAGGACGCCGACCCCCGGGGCAAGCGCGACCCGCGCGACTTCGCGCTGTGGAAGGGCCGCAAGCCGGCCGAGCCGGCCACCGCCTCGTGGCCCACTCCATTCGGTGCCGGGCGGCCGGGCTGGCACCTCGAATGCTCGGCGATGGCGCGCAAGTACCTCGGCGACACCTTCGACGTTCACGGCGGCGGCGTCGACCTGCGCTTCCCGCACCATGAGAACGAGATGGCCCAATCCCGTTCTGCTGGGCTCGGTTTCGCCAACTACTGGCTGCACAACGCGTGGGTCACCACCGGTGGCGAGAAGATGAGCAAGTCGCTGGGGAACTCGTTGCGGGTGAGCGAGGTGATCGCCCGGCATCCGCCGCTCGCGGTGCGCTACTACCTCACCGCGGCCCACTACCGCTCGACCATCGAGTACCACGAGGGCTCGATCGAGGAGGCCGGCGCGGCCACCGAGCGCATCGACGGCTTCCTGCGTCGCGCGCTCCCGGACGCCACCTCCGTCCTGCCGGCAGACGACCGGGAGCAACTCTCGCCTGCAGGTGCATCACTGCCCGAGGCGTTCCGGGAGTCCATGGACGACGACCTCGGCGTCTCCGGTGCGCTCGCCGTCATCCACGACCAGGTGCGGGCCGGCAACACGGCACTCGACCAGGGTGATCCGGATGCCGCCGCCACCACCGCGCGCGCCGTGGTGGCCATGACCGACGTGCTCGGCATCAACCCGCTCGACCCGGTGTGGTCCGGCGGTGACCGCGACGGCGACCAGGCCAGGAGCGCGCTCGACGCGCTCGTCCGCGCGCGTGTGGCGGCGCGTGCCGCGGCCCGCGCCGTACGTGACTGGGGCACCGCCGACGCCATCCGCGACGAGCTCGCCGGTGCGGGAATCGCGGTGGAGGACAGCGTTACCGGCGTCCGCTGGTCGTTGACCGGAGCGACGAAGGGCGGATGACGTGGCAGGCAACTCCCAGCGCCGGGGTGCGGTGCGCAAGGGTGGGAAGAAGGGGCCGACCGTGGGGTCGGGCGGTCAGCGTCGTCGAGGCCTGGAGGGCAGAGGCCCCACACCCAAGGCGGCCGACCGGCCGAACCACCAGGCGCATCAGCGGTCCGCAACCGCAGGGAAACGTCCCGGCGGCGCCCAGACCGGCCGGGCCGGGACGGCCGGCGGGCGAGCCGGACGCACCAGCACCCGTCGCGACAAGGCGAGCAGCGAGGTCGTGGCCGGGCGCAACGCGGTGGTCGAGGCGCTCCGCGCGCAGGTGCCGGTCACGACGATGTACGTGGCCGGGCGCATCGATGCCGACGACCGCGTCCGCGAGGCGGTGAAGATCGCGAGCGAACGAGGCATCCCGGTGCTCGAGACCCCGCGTGGTGAGCTCGACCGGCTCACCGACGGTGCGGTGCACCAGGGGCTGGCCCTGCAGGTGCCGCCGTACGAGTACGTCCACCCACGCGACCTGGTCGACCCGCAGGCGCCCGGTATCCCGCTGCTCGTCGCGCTCGACGGCATCACCGACCCGCGCAACCTCGGCGCGATCGTCCGCTCGGTCGCGGCGTTCGGGGGGCACGGCGTGGTGGTGCCCTCACGGCGCTCGGTGGGGATGACGGCATCCGCGTGGAAGACCTCGGCAGGGGCCGCGGCGCGTGTCCCCGTGGCGCAGGCCACCAACCTCACGCGCGCGCTCCAGGAGTACCGCGACGCCGGGTTCTTCGTCATCGGGCTCGACATGGACGGCGACGTCGAGCTACCCGATCTCGAGCTGGCGTCCGAGCCTCTGGTCGTGGTCGTGGGGTCGGAGGGCAAGGGTCTCTCGCGCCTGGTCCGGGAGACCTGTGACCAGGTGGTGTCGGTCCCGATGAGCTCGGCCGTCGAGTCGCTGAACGCCGGGATCGCCACCGGTGTGACGCTCTACGAGGTCGCTCG
>JBOFLR010000522.1:0-2349 GCA_051657965.1 Dermatophilaceae bacterium | reverse complement strand
GCCAGCAGCTCAGCCGGCCAGATCTGGGAGTGGAACGTGATGTTGTCCTTGCCCATGAAGTAGTACGAGAGCGCGTCGGGGTCGTTCCACCACTCCCGCCAGCGCTCCGGCTCGCCGAGCCGCCGCGCCCACTCGACCGACGCCGACAGGTAGCCGATGACGGCGTCGAACCACACGTACAGCCGCTTCGTCGGGTTGTCGCGCCAGCCGTCGAGCGGCACCGGGATGCCCCAGTCGATGTCGCGGGTCATCGCCCGGGGCCGGATGTCGTCCAAGATGTTCAGGCTGAACCGGATGACGTTGGGCCGCCAGGTGCCCGACCGCTCGCGCTCCGCCAGCCAGTCGCGCAGCGCGTCGGCGAGCGCGGGGAGGTCGAGCAGGAAGTGCTGGGTCTCGACGAACTCCGGTGTCTCACCGTTGATCCGGCTGCGCGGGTCGATGAGGTCGGTGGGGTCGAGCTGGTTGCCGCAGTTGTCGCACTGGTCGCCGCGGGCCTCGCCGTAGCCGCAGATCGGGCAGGTGCCCTCGATGTAGCGATCGGGCAGGGTGCGCCCGGTACTCGGGCTGATCGCACCCTTGGTCGTCTGCTCGACCATGTAGCCGTTGCGCCACACCTGGAGGAACAGCTCCTGCGCGACGACGTAGTGGTTCGCCGTCGTGGTCCGCGTGTAGAGGTCGTAGGAGCAGCCCAGGTCGGCGAGCTCGCCGGCGATCACCGCGTGGTTGCGGTCGACGAACTCCCGGGGGCTCGTCCCGGCCTGGTCCGCGAGCACGAGGATGGGGGTGCCGTGCTCATCGGAGCCGCTCACCATGAGCACGTCGTGCCCGGCCATCCGCATGTACCGGCTGAACACGTCCGACGGCACACCGAACCCAGCCACGTGGCCGAGGTGGCGCGGGCCGTTGGCGTACGGCCAGGCGACGGCGGAGAGCACCTTCATGGACACCGATCCTAGGTGGGCGAGGCAACCGGATTCCCCGGCCGGCCGGCCACGGCGCGGTCAGCCGCACGACATGACGGCACGCGAGCGTCGTCCGGACGGGCGATCGCCTCTCACGGAGTCGATCGCGTCGGCATCCCCACGGAGCGGCCGGGACTACGCTCGGCCTCGCCGGGTGTTTCTCACGACGACGCCGAGCACATCAGCGGGGCGCACGAGCAGGAAAGGGACGCGCATGATCGCAGCCCTCACCGGGATGGGCCTGTCGGCGGCGGCCGGGCTCAACGCCTACATCCCGTTCCTCGTCGTGGCGCTGCTCTCCCGGTACACCGACTACGTTGTGCTGCCGGCCGGGTACGAGTGGATCGGGAGCCCGTGGGCGATCGGTGTCGGCACGGTGCTGCTGCTCACCGAGGTGGTGCTCGACAAGGTGCCGGCCGTCGACACGATCAACGACACCATCCAGACCTTCATCCGGCCGAGCATGGGTGGGCTGATCTTCGCCGCCACCACCGCGGCGTCCGAGCTCGACCAGTCCGCGTGGATGCGCGAGAACCCGTGGGTGTCGGTCGTGCTCGGCGTCGTGATCTCCGGACTGGTGCACACCGGCAAGATGGCCGCGCGCCCGGTGGTCAACACCGGGACCGCCGGGCTCGGGGCGCCGGTCGTGTCGACCGTCGAGGACGGCGCCTCGCTCGGGCTGTCGTTCGTCGCCGTGCTGGCGCCGGTGTTCGTCGTCGTCGCCTTGGGCCTGCTGGTGTGGTTCCTCGGATGGAGCTGGCTCACGTTCCGGCGCTGGCGGCGCGCCCGCCGCGACCCGGCATCCGCGTCATCCGGATGACGACCGGCCGGCACGATCCGGAAGGTCCGGACACGGATCCACGACCGTGCTCCTCGGCTGCTTCGTCGGGCGACAGCCGACAGTGATTCGACGGGATCAGGGGGTGACGATCTTCGACGCTGGAGGTGCCGCGACCGTGGCTGCCGCGTTCCACGAGTCGAAGGTCAGCTCGCCCGGCTCCGTCCCGGTGATGACGATCTTCAGCAGGTTCTCGCTCTCGGGGTCGACCCAGAACTCGGCGCCGGAGGGGTCCGACGCCACCCAGACCTTCGCGCCACCCTCGGTGCGGGTCTGCACCGAGGTGGTCAGCGTCTCCAGTCGTGAGAGCTCCTCGTCCTCGAAGGTCTCGCGGAGGATCGACCCGAGCGAGAGGTCGCCGACCTCCTTGGCGTCGGCCTCCGAGATCTCGACGTACTTGCCGGCGAACTGCTTCGCGGCCTCGGCCTCGCCGGTCTGCTCGGTCCAGAAGGCGACGTCGCCCGACATGTAGTACTTACCGCCCACGGTGAGGATCTGCGCCGTCCCGTCGCCGACCCCGATCTCGGCCTTCTGGTTCGACCCGTCGGC
>JBOFLR010000521.1:0-2779 GCA_051657965.1 Dermatophilaceae bacterium | reverse complement strand
CCGGCGAGCATCGAGAGCCACGACGCGCGGCGCACGTTGTCGTACGTGACGAGCTCACCGGTCTCCATGATCACCTTGAGCCGGGCGGCGCCGCACACGGCCTTGGTCTCGACGATCTGCCGGAACACGGTGAGGTAGTTGCCGGCGAGGAAGGCGCCCCGGTCGATGACCATGTCGATCTCGTCGGCCCCGGCGGCGACGGCGTCGCGGGTGTCGGCGAGCTTGACGGCCAGGCTGGCCCGGCCGCTGGGAAACGCCGTCGCCACGGCGGCGACCTTGACGTCGGAGCCGCCGAGCACCTCCTTCGCGACGCCGACCATGTCGCCGTAGACGCAGACGGCGGCGGGACGGGGCGTGGTGGTGTCGCTCGGGTCGGGCACGAGCGCCTTGGCGGCGAGGCCGCGGACCCGGCCGGGGGTATCCGCACCCTCGAGGGTGGTGAGGTCGACCATCGAGATCGCGGTGTCGACGGCCCAGGCCTTGCTCGTCGTCTTGATCGACCGGGTGCCGAGCGCGGCGGCCCGCCCCTCGCAGCCGACCTGGTCCACGCCCGGCAGACCGTGCAGCCACCCGGTGAGGGCGGAGTTGGTGAGGCGGGATACGCCGAGCAGGTCGCGCGCCCGTTCGGTGGGGTCCGCGGCGGTGGTCGTGGCAGCGCTCACCGGCCCGAGTCTACGAGGGGATTCGATGCTCGTCCGCGTCGATGTAAGAGTGGGAGCTACTCGACTACGATCTCCGCATGACGACCGAGTTGTCAGAGTTGCGTCTCGTCAGGTTCAAGAGTGTTCGCGACGCCCGGATGACGATCGGCCCCCTGACTCTCGTGGTCGGTCGGAACGGATCAGGTAAATCCAACATCTTGGACTCTCTGGCGGTCCTGTCGTCTCTCGCGTCAGGCGCTGGTCTGCGGGACGCGCTGGATGGCGGACGCGAAGGGCCGGTCGTTCGCGGGGGTTCGGAGGGATGCGCGCCTCTGGGCGAGGACTCGTTCGAGATCGGATGTTCGGCAAGAGTTGACGGCACCCACCTACATCTGGACCTCGAGATCCAGACCTCGCCGACCCTCCAGATCCGTTCGGAGAGACTCTGGTCGCCCAGGACCTCTGGGTCTCGACGTGGCGAGCCACTGGAGTACCTCAAGTCTGAACCGCCGAGCCCGCACTCAGCTGACATCACGGCGCGGTGGGACAATGGGAAGCGTGGGCTGAACCCACCGATCACCATGCGAGCAGATCAGCTTCTGACGTCTCAGGTCGTCACCAGGGTCCCGGCGACGTCTCAAGCCGGGAGGCTTGTTCACGAGATGGCTGAAGAGATGCTGGCCGGCATCTCGAGCATCTTCATCCTCGATCCGGTGCCGCATCAGATGCGAGAGTACGTCCCTGAAAAGGATGGTGTCTTGCGCCGGGCGGCAGACAACCTCTCCGCGGTTCTGAACCGGCTCAAGGCTGACCCAGCGACGATGGGTTCGCTTCTCGACATGACGCGGTCTCTCTCGGAGGCTCAGGTGTCGGACCTTGATTCGGTATCAAGTGACCTCGGCGATGTGATGGTCACCATCGATGAACGTCTCGGTGGCCAGATGAAGAGAATTCCCGCCCGGCTGATGAGCGACGGCACCCTGCGGTTCCTGGCCATCGCGGCAGCGCTGTTGGACGAGCCCAGCGAACTCGACCTCTCCCGCAGCAGATCTCGACTGCTTGTGGTCGAGGAGCTCGAGAATGGACTGCACCCCTCGCAGGCGTCGTTGCTTCTCACCCGGTTGAAGGCGGCATCGGTCGACCGCGGAGTGCGAACGATCGCCACGACCCACAGCCCGGCGATCCTCGACGCGCTGAGCGGCGCCGACCATGAGTCGGTGGTTGTAACTGCGCGCGACGGCGAAGGCTGGAGCAGGGTGACTCGCCTCGTCGACTTCCCGGACTACTTCGAGGTCATCGGGCGGCGTTCTCTCGGCGAGTCCGCGATTAAGGACGACCTGCGACCGCGAGAGCCGGACGAGAACGAAGCCCAAGACGTGCTGGCGCGCATCTTCGGAGTCGTGGATGCCTGACCAGGTGGTGCACTTCGTCGACACGAGCGTGCTGACGAACCTTCTACGCGTCCCCGGAAGGTCGGACCGGTTCACCGACTGCCAGCAGGAGTTCCAGCGACGTTGGGCTCGGAACGACAAGTTCGTGCTCCCTATCACGTCGTTGATCGAGACCGGCAACTTCATCGCCCAGTGCGACGGTGACCGACACGCCGCGGCGACCCGGTTCGTCGAGGCAATCGACGCTGCACGTTTGGCGAACCCGCCATGGACGGTACGAGATGTCTCCTGGGACGGCAGGTTCCTCAGCGAGCTAGTCGCGGGAAACTCGACAGGCACGACCCTGGTGGATCATTTCGTGGCGAGGAGCCTTGGCGCCGGCGACGTCTCCATCCTGGTCGAACGCGATCGGTTCCGAGCTGAGACGGCGTTCCGCGACGTACGTGTGTGGACATTGGATCAGCGCCTCTCCGCCTATGCCTGACAGGCCGGATGCCCACCGCTGCGCGCCGGTCGGGCCGTCATCCATGACCTGATCGACGACCTCACGTAGAAGTCGACGCCGCACCCGTGCGGCCTACTGTCCGCGCCCGTTCGCCCCGACCACACCGCTACGGGTAGGTGAGCACCTGGCGGGGGACGGTGTTGCCGGCCGGGTTGGGCACCGACCCGCCGGTGTCGTTGACCACGTTGCCGATCGTCCCGACGTCGCCGAGCGACACGGTGATGACCGACCGCAGGCGTACC
>JBOFLR010000520.1:0-2508 GCA_051657965.1 Dermatophilaceae bacterium | reverse complement strand
CGCCGGGCGCTCGCCCACACGGTGTGGCCGTGCGCCAGCAGCGTCTCGACGGTGGCCCGGCCGATGCCGGTGGAGCAGCCCGTGACGAGCACGGCGCCGGTGTTCTCGGATGCCATTGATGCTCAACCCTTTCCGGAGGAGACGATGTCGGCGAGCGCGGTCAGGAAGCGCTCGACGTCGGATGGCGAGGTGTACGGAGCGAGGCCCAGGCGCACACCGCCGGTGTCGCCGAGGCCGAGGTGGCGGGAGCACTCGATCGCGTAGAAGGTGCCGGCCGGGGCGTTCACGCCACGCTCGGCCAGTCCGGAGTAGACGCGCTGCAGGGCAACGCCGTCGACGGTGAACAGCAGTGTGGGAGTGCGTGATCGCGCGTTCGAGTAGACGCGGACACCCGGCACGGCGCGCAGCGACGGCTCGAGCGCGGCGAGGAGGGCACGCTCGTGCTCGGCCACCTGCGTCATCCCGGCCAGCACCCGCTCGCGGCGAGTGCCGGGGTCGCCGGGTGCGCCCAGAGCGCCGTGGGCGTCGAGGTCGGAGAGCGAGGCGATGACGTCGACCGCGGCGGTGGCGCCGGCCAGCAGCTCGTAGGGAAGCGTGCCCAGCTCGAACCGCTCGGGCACCGCGTCGCTCGACGGCAGCAGCTTGTCGGGCCGCACCCGCTCGAGCAGCGCCGGGTCGGCGGCGAGCACGCCGCAGTGCGGGCCCATGAGCTTGTAGGACGAGCAGACCCAGAAGTCCGGTCGCAACGCCGGCAGGTCGACCGAGGCGTGCGCGGTGGCGTGCACGCCGTCGACCCAGTGCAGTGCGCCGACCTCGTGCGCGAGGTCGGCGACCCGGCACACCGGCGTACGCGTGCCGACGAGGTTCGAGGCGGCCGTGGTGGCCACCAGCCTGGTGCGCTCGGTGAGCACCGCGGCCACGGCATCCGCGTTCAGCTCGCCGGTGGCCGGGTCGAAGTCGACCCAGCGCACCGTCGCGCCCACCGCCGCCGCGACCTGCACCCACGGGCGGATGTTGGCGTCGTGGTCGAGCCGGGTGACCACCACCTCGTCTCCCGGACCCCAGTCCTTCGCCAGGGCACGGGCGACGTCGTAGGTGAGCGCAGTGGCGCTGCGTCCGAACACGATTCCCCGCGGGTCGGCTCCGAGCAGGTCGGCGAGCGCTCGACGGGCCTCGGCCACCACCGCCTCGGCCCGACGCTCGGAGGCGGTGACGGTGCCCCGGTTGCTGATCGCCGAGGTGAGGGTCTGCGCGACGGCCCGCGCCACGGCATCCGGCACCTGGCTACCCCCGGGCCCGTCGAAATGTGCCGCGCCCTCGGCGAGCGCCGGGAAGTGCGAGCGCACCCGCTCGACGTCGTACGTCATCCGGCCATCCTGCCCCACCGCACTGCGAGCCCTCCCGCCCCGGCGTGCGCTCGGCACCGTGCCGAACCGGGTCGAGCGCGCCGTGGCGGCCGACGTCGCCGAGCGTGCGTCACCAGGAGGTGTGCAGGGGACGGCCCTCGGCGAAGCCGGCGGTCGACTGGATGCCGACCGTGGCCCGCTCGTGGAACTCCTCGAGGGTGCGCGCGCCGGCGTAGGTGCAGGCGCTGCGCAGCCCGCCGACGATCTCGTCGAGCACGTCCTCGACGCTGGGCCGCGCCGGGTCGACGTACATGCGCGCCGAGCTGATGCCCTCCTCGAAGATCGCCTTGCGCGCGCGCTCGTACGGGGTGTCGGATGCCGTGCGCCCGCGCACCGCGCGCGAGCTCGCCATCCCGAACGACTCCTTGTACTGCCGGCCCTGCTCGTCGGTGTAGAGGTCGCCGGGCGACTCCAGGGTGCCGGCGAACCACGAGCCGACCATGACGTTCGAGGCGCCGGCCGCCAGCGCGAGCGCGACGTCCCGCGGATGCCGCACACCGCCATCCGCCCAGACGTGCTTGCCGAGCTCCCTTGCCGCGGTGGCGCATTCGAGCACGGCCGAGAACTGCGGGCGCCCCACCGCCGTCATCATCCGCGTCGTGCACATCGCGCCGGGCCCCACGCCCACCTTGACGATGTCGGCGCCGGCCGCGATCAGGTCGCGCGTGCCCTCGGCCGACACCACGTTCCCCGCCACCAGCGGTACCGGCAGGTCGAGCGAGCGCAGCGCCTTGAGCACCTCGAGCATCTTCTCCTGGTGACCGTGCGCGGTGTCGACGACGAGCACGTCGGCGCCCGCCTCGACCAGCGCCGACGCCTTCGCCGCGACGTCGCCGTTGATGCCCACGGCGGCCGCGATGCGCAGCCGGTCCGAGCTGTCGACCGCCGGCGAGTAGAGGTTGGCGCGCAGCGCCGCGGCCCGGGTGAGCACGCCCACCAGCCGTCCGTCGGCGGCCACCACCGGCGCCAGCCGGCGGCTCACCCGGACCAGCCGTTCGAACGCCTCCTCCACGGCGATGCCGTCGGGCACGGTGATCATGTCGTGCACCATGACGTCGGCGAGCTGGGTGAACCGGTCGACCCCGGTGAGGTCGCCCTCGGT